>CALADT010000257.1 GCA_937890655.1 uncultured Mucispirillum sp.
TATATTCTCCCAAATAAGCCAGCAAAAGGAACAAACTGAAGTGGTTTATAATAACTTTAATGAAATAGTTAATTTTTCTGAACGTATAAGTAATACAAGTGATGAAATTACAAAAACTATGGAGCTACACTCAGGAGTAAACGAACAAATTGCAAAAGGTGCACAAGATATTATAGAAGTTTCAGAAACAACTGATACATTAATGCAGGATTTAGTGAAAAACTATAACGTTATGGTGGATGCTATGGGCGAGCTAACAACTAGAGTTTCCACAATAAAATACTCAAGCCGTGCAGTTCACTTTTTAAGAGCAAAAAGTGCCCATTTGAAATTTATGTATAACGTTTATAACCTTGCTACCCATAAAACATGTGCTGTTGGTCAATTTTATTATAATTTAGGGCAGGAGCTTTTCTCTAATGATAATAAATATAGGGAAATAGAACCAGTCCATGAAAAAGTGCATACACTAGGTAATAAAATTATGGATTTTATTGAGGCAGGGGATAGAAAATCAGCATATACTTTACTTTTAAAATTACAAGAAACGGTAGATAGGTTAATTGATATGCTTGATGAATTAATTAATAAATATCTTGACGGTGATTGGTCTAAATATTAAATATAAAAAAAACCAAACTTTTTTAAGTTTGGTTTTTTTATTATAAGTTTTTATAGTTTATTTTATTGTTGATATAATTTCATCTTTTAATGTTTTAGGTATAGGAACATACATAAGCTGTTTTGCTATATTATCACCATTATTAAAGCCGTATTTAAAAAACTCCATTACTGCTTTATTTTTTTCTGCATTATCTTTACGAATAAGGATAAATGAAGCTGCTGCAATAGGCCATGCTTGATTATTATCTGTATTAGTTAATGATACTGCATATCCGTTTTTGCTATCCCATTTTGCAGATTCTGCTGCTTTTGAAAAACTTTCTATACTAGCTTCTACAATATTACCTGATTTATTAATAAGGCTTGTGTAGTTAAGTTGAATTTGTTTAGCATAAGTATATTCTGTATAACCTATGGAGTTTTTTGTTTTTTTCACCATATTTGATACGCCGTCGTTACCTTTTGCACCTATGCCTGTTTTCCAGTTTACAGATTTACCACTACCTATTTCTTTTGCCCACTGATTTGAAGATTCTGATAAATATTTTGTAAATACTGCAGTTGTACCGGAGCTATCAGACCTGCGTATAACTGTAATTTTTGCAGACGGAAGTTTTATATTTTTATTTAAATCTGCTATTGCTTTATGGTTCCATTCTGTAATTTTACCCATGAAAATATCAGCAGCTGTTTTGCCGTCTAATACTATTTTTTGGTTTTTTAAGCCGTCAATATTTACAATAATAACTATACCACCTGTAATTGCAGGAAATTGTATAAGGTTTGATTTTTTAAGGTCTTCTTTTGTTAATGGGTCATCAGTGGCACCAAAATCTACTGTGCCTGCTGTAATTTGCTTAATACCACCACCTGAACCTATGGACTGATAGTTGACGTTATTTTTTGTATCTTTTTCATACATATAAGCCCAGCCAGAATATACAGGAAATGGAAAAGATGCACCTGCGCCGTTAATTTCAGCATGTGCCATAACAGGTAATGCAAAACATACCATTAATAAAAAAGTAATTATTTTTTTCATTGATTTCTCCTTTTTTATGTAATCAATTTATAAAAAGGAGATACCATAGGTTATATAAAAATAGAGCAAATAAATGTAAAATAAATGTAAAACTTATATTCTGCCATACATTTCTATTTTAAAAGTGTTACCGTTATTTTCATTAGCATATATATATGCTTTACCACCATATAAAAGAGTAATATGTTTTACAATAGAAAGCCCTAATCCAAACCCTGAATTATTTCTTGATTTTGAAACAGTGTAAAACCGTTCAAATATCCGTTTTCTTTCTTTTTCATCAATTAAAGGGCCATAGTCTGCTACTTCTATAATAAGTTTATTATCTTTATCATATATTAAAACATCAATATTCTTACCAGTAGAATATTTGATAGCGTTATTTATTAAGTTAGTTAATATCATTTCCACATGAAAGCTGTCTATTTCATATTCTTTTGTGCTTAAATTTTTAATAACTACATTTTTATTGCTTTCTTTTATTAATAAATTATCTACTATATTTTTAATAACGGCTTTTTCTTCAATATAAAGCCCTGTATTTTCCATTTTATAAAGCTCTAGTATTTGGTTTATTATATTATTTAACCGTTTTGAACCGTTATTTATTTTATTTAAAAACTTATGTGATAACTCTTTTGGCATATTATCATCATTTATTAATGTTTCAGATGCTGCCATAATTATTGCCACAGGTGTTTTTATTTCATGGGCTATATTTGCTGTTAGCTCTGCTTTAAAATCATTATAATCAGATTCTGCTGTTATATCTCTTATAATAATTAGTTTATAACTATTTAATTCTTTTACATTTATTTCATATACTTTTTCATGAAGAATATTTTTAAAAGAACCAGAATCTTTTTCTAATATTTGGCTAAAAAAAACAGATGTATCATAATCTTTTATATTTTCTAATATATGATTATTTTCAACAATTTTGCTATTAAATAATATGCTACATACATCATTTACTTTTATCACTTCGCCTTTTTCATTACATAAAATGACAGATTCATCAATATAATTTATAAGGTTTGACAATATACTTCTTTCTGTTACTAAACTTTCCTGCTCTTTCAAAAGCTGTTTGTTTATATTATATATTATAGACGCCGTGTCGTTCATAACTTTATCATGAATATCTGGCAAAATATAATTATCTTCTTTATTATTAATAGCTTTTACTGTTTTTAAAAGCTCAATTACTGGTAAACTTATTTTATACGATATATAATGAGTTATTAAAACAATTAAAATAAAAAATATAGTAAAAAATATTATAATATCTTTTTTTGTTTTACTATATAGGTTATGGAAAATTGCACCGTCTGATATAATACGTAATATATAGTTATTTTTATATTCTTTTGCATAATAAATAGAATATCTGCCTGTTGTTGCACTTTTTCTAATATCATAATACTCATAACCTTGTATAGCCATTTCCACTTCTTTTCTATTTATATGGTTATCCATTTGGTGGAGTTCATTATTATTTATGGCAGAATCAAGTATAACTTTACCATTTTTATTAATTAAAGATATGCGTATATCGTTATCTTTTACAGGCTGTAAAAGGTTTTCTATATGTTTTTCATCTTCTATATTTAGTTTTGAAATTAATATCCAGTAATTTTTTAATATTTCCCTGTAACTTTTTTCTATATTTTTAATAGATGTATTATAGCTTATAAAAACGTATATGGAAAAAACTATAATAAATGGTGTAAATATTTTAAAAAAAATTGTTAGGAAATATTTATTCATTGTATACCGTAACCTACTTTAGAAACTGATTTTATAATACTGCCATAATGGTTTAGTTTTTTTCTTAATGATGCCACATGGGAATCTACTGTTCTTGTGTATGACTGGTTGTCATAACCCCATATGGAATTAAGTAACATATCCCTTGAAAAAACCATATCTGTATTACTTAAAAATAGATGAAGTAATTCATATTCTTTATGGGTTAGTGTTATTTCGCTACCGTCAATATATACTTTATGGTTAGCATCATCTATTTTTATACCTTTATATTCTATAATTTGGGAAGTTCTACCTGTATATGATGAACCCCTGCGTAAAACAGTTTTTATTTTTGCATTAAGCATTTCCATACTAAAAGGTTTTGGTAAATAATCATCTGCTCCGTCATTTAAGCCACTTATTATATCGTGTTCTGATGTTTTGGCAGATATGATTATAACAGGTATATTGCAGTAATTTTCACTACTTCTAATAATCTTTAAAAAATCCATACCTTTTAAACCAGGAAGCATTAAATCAAGTAAAATAATATCGCATACTACTTCCCCTAAAATAATAAGCCCATCATTACCGTTTTCAGCATGGTGGACTTTATAGCCAGATTTTTCAAGATTATATGATATAAGTTCTGATATATCTAAATCATCTTCAATTACTAATACATTCTTCATTACTACTTTCCTTGTTATAATTACTTCCTTCTGATATATAATAAACTGACTGTGCAATATTAACAGCATGGTCTGCCATACGCTCAAGCCTTCTTGCAATATTTACCATATTTATGCCTGATTTAAAATATAAAATATTGCTTTCTTGGTTTTTGTTGCTGTTTGTTATCATATACTGTATTATATCTTTTACAGCTTTGCTTTTTAACAAGTCAATTTTATCATCACTATTAATAACTTCTTCTGCTTTTTCTTTATTTAGCTCATAAAAGGCATAGCATGATTTTATTACTATATCCACAACATTTTTTAATAATTCAATAACTGCTTCATTTTCAAAAACTAAAGGCGTATTTTGTAGTTTTATTATCTGCTTGCTTATTTTTTTACAATGGTCGCCTATTCTTTCAAAATCTGATGAATTTTTTATGCTTGATATAATATAACGCATATCTCTACCACGTGGCCAGTATAATGCAATTATTTTACCACATAAGTCATCACTTTTTATACTAAAATTATTTAGTTCTTTATCACGTTCTTTAACGTATGCAGCTTTTTTAATATCTTTATTTAAAAATGCTTCTTGAGTTGTTGCTGCCATTTCTTCCACAATATTACATACATATGCAGAAATAGATTTTAGTTCTTTATATTCTACGCTGTTTAAATACATTTTTCCACTCCTTAACCGAATTTACCTGTTATATAATCTTCTGTCATTTTTTTCTCTGGGTTTGTAAATATAATGTCTGTATGGTTTTCCTCTATAAGCTCACCTAAATACATAAAAGCTGTTCTATTAGATATTCTTGCAGCCTGTTGCATATTATGTGTTACAATTACCATAGTTATACTCCCTTTTAATTCATACATTAGCTCTTCTATTTTGTTTGTAGAAATAGGGTCTAATGCACTTGTAGGTTCATCAAACAGCATCACATCAGGATGCATAGCCATC
>CALADT010000258.1 GCA_937890655.1 uncultured Mucispirillum sp.
TGCCATAGTTATAATATAATCACTACCTTGTTTTAGGCTTTCTTTATTATAATAGATTATACTTGAGCGTTTAAAGAAATCATATGTGCCAAGTGGTGAGAAAAATTTTGCACTACCACCTGTTGGTAATACATGGTTTGGCCCTGCAAAATAATCCCCTGCTGCTTCTGGAGAGTTACCACCTACAAATATTGCTCCTGCATGACGGATTTTATTTATATGATTAAAAGCATCTTCAATATATAATTCTAAATGTTCCGGCGCTATACTGTTTGCTGTTTCACATGCTTCTTCTAAACTATCCACCAATATTATAGCCGAATGTTTTTTTAAAGATATTTCTGCTATATGTTTTTTTGGTAATATTTCAAGCTGTTTTAAAACTTCTTTTTCTATTGCTTCTGCCTGTTTTTTATCCCACACTATTGTTATACTTGATGCTAGTTCATCATGTTCGCATTGTGCTAGCATATCAGCAGCTATATATTTTGGTTCTGCTTTTGAGTCTGCTATTATTAATATTTCACTAGGGCCTGCTATCATATCTATATCACACACACCAAAAACAAGTTTTTTTGCCATAGCTACATAGATATTTCCAGGACCTGTTATTTTATCCACTTTCTCGACAGATTCTGTGCCGTATGCTAAAGATGCAATAGCCTGTGCACCACCTATTTTATATATATTTTTAATACCACATATATCTGCTGATACTAAAACTGCACTATTTATTATGCCATTTGTTGCAGGGCTTACCATAGATATATTTTTAACCCCTGCTGCTTTTGCAGGTAATGCGTTCATTAATACTGATGAAAAATAAGCAGCTTTCCCACCAGGAACATAAATACCAGCACTATCAAGTGGTGTTATTTTCTGCCCAAGCATAGCACCATATTCTGATTCTATAAGCCACGTTTTTTCCATTTGTAATTTATGAAAAGATAATATGTTATCATGGGCTTTCTTTATGGCTTCCACTAATTCTTTTGGTGTATCTTCATATGCTCTTTTTATTTCATCTTTACTAACTTTTATATTATCTTTATTTATATTAAATTTATCAAACTTTAATGTATATTCAAAAAGTGCTTTATCACCATTTTTTCTTATATTATCAATAATATCTGCTGCAACTTTTAAATAATCACCCTCTAAAATAGAGCCTCTATTTTTTATTTCTTTTAGTTTTTCATTATTTTTATTTATTATCATACATCAAGCCCTACTATTTTACTTTCTGATGATATACCGTTTATTTTTGTTATTAAACTTTTAGCTTCATATAACCTGCTGTCTGCTAATTTTACTATATCTTCAAAAGTTTCGTATTTATCATCTTTTACAATTACAGCACCACCACAAAAACCAAACTTTATTTTTTCTTCATAAAATTCTATTTTTTCCACTGCCGTAACAATATTACTTATCATTTTATTTAATTCTTCATGGCTTACATTTTCTGTAAATAAATAAAACTCATCCCCTCCAAATCTGCCTAATATATCGTAATCCCCTATATTAGAACGGATTGTTACAGCAATAAGTTTCAGTATTTCATCCCCTGCTAAATGGCCTAATTTATCGTTTATATATTTATAATTATTTAAATCAAACATAATAAATGTAAACCCACGGCCGTTATTTTTATATTCATCAAAGCTAGATTTTCCTGTTAAATCAAATATAAATTTATTAGGCAGCCCTGTAAGATAATCAGTATTTGCCTGCATTTCCAGTAAAAATGCGTTATCTAATTTCTTTAAGGCAATAGATGCTATTAGTGCAAATTCTTCTATAAAATCAAAATTATGGTCTTGAGTAAACCTTGTTTTATCACTGGAGAAAAACCCAAGTGCTGCAACTATCCTACCGTTATCTGTTATAGGCACTAATACATATGAGAAATCCACATCTTTTGGCATTAACTGAAAATCTTTATGGATAACTGCTTTATCTGTCCCTGAACGTATTTCATCATCTAAAAAAGTATATGAAAAGGCTTCATCACTTAATATACATATCCTTGAGCTTCTGCCTGTATAATTTTGTGCAATAGATAAACTATCTCTACGTAAAAATAGGACTGCTTTTTCAATATCAAATATTTCTTCAATATATTTTATAGGTTTATTATCAATTTCATCAAGATTATCACTTAATAGCATGGAAAACTGTATAACTTTAAAACCATGATGTTTTGCTTCGTTCTCTTTTACACGCATAACCATACTTTCAAGTTCATTTTTTAAATCATAATTTTCTTTTAATAAATTACTAATATTTGACATGAATACCCCGCATATCTTTTATTAAAGCTGACCCCAGTTACTGCCATATTCTCCATTAACTATTAACGGCACAGAAAGAGTGATAACTCCTTCCATTATCTTTTTCATTTCCTGCATAAAACTTTCTGCAATAGATGATTCCACTTCAAAAATAAGTTCATCATGAATTTGTAAAATACATTTTGCATTAATACCGTTATCTTTAATATACTTATTACACTCTATCATAGCAAGTTTTATTATATCTGCAGCACTACCTTGAATAGGTGCATTTATAGCCATACGTTCTGCACGCATACGCATATTTGCATTTCTGCTATTTATATCATGTATAAAACGTTTTCTGCCTAATATTGTGCTACAATACCCTTGAGTTCTTGTTTCTGTAATAATACTTTCTATAAACTCTTTTACTTTTGGGTATAAGTTAAAATAGCCGTCAATAAAATTCTGTGCTTCTTTTCTTGTTACTTTTGTATCCCTTGCAAGCCCAAAGGAAGAAAGCCCATATAAAATACCGAAATTAACTGCTTTTGCTATTCTGCGTATATCATATGTTACTTCATCTATACTATTTAAATGAAATATTTTCATACCTGTCATAGTGTGTATATCTTCATTATTATTAAATGCTTTTATTAAGTTTTCATCTTTTGACATATGGGCAAGGATACGCAATTCTATTTGAGAATAGTCAAGGGACACAAGCTTATATCCATTTTTTGCAATAAAAGAGCTTCTTAATATTTCTGCATATTCGCCCTTTTGTGGTATATTTTGCATATTAGGGTTAATAGAAGATAGTCGCCCTGTGGCTGTGCCTGTCTGCTTAAATTCTGTATGTATTCTGCCGTCTTGTTTTGCAAACTCTATTAAATTTAATGTGTATGTGGAATAAAGTTTATTAATCTCCCTGTATTTTAAAAGTGATGAAAGTAGCACTTCGTGTTCTGGGTAATTAATTAATAATTCTTTTAGTGTTTCTTCATCTGTTGAATAGCCACTTTTATTCTTTTTAACACCTTTTAATAATAGTTTTTCATAAAGATATGCAGATAACTGTTTTGGAGAGTTAGGGTTTAACTCCTGCCCTGCTATATCTTTTATGGTATTATATGTTTCTTCAATACGCACTTGAAGTTTATTTGCCGTATCTTCTATTCCTAATTGGTTAATTAATATACCTTCCTGTTCCATTTCTGATAATATATATGTTACAGGTAGTTCCATATTATAGTATAAATCTAATAACCCAAGTTCTTGTAATTTGCTTTCAATATTTTTTGATTTTTCATAAATACGTGCAAAAAACTCATTTTCTTTTTCATCTTTTAAAGGTTTAATACCCCCTGCATCAGGGTCAATTAAATAATCAGCAAGTAAAATATCTACTGCTTTTTCACTTATTTTTACATTTTCTTTTATAAGCGATTTTATATTGTAGTAATATTTTGTTGTTTCATTATTATATTCATAATAGGAATTACTACCAACTATATATATTTTATTATCATAATACACTGTTATTTCTGGGTCTTTCACCTGTTTATACTCTAGTGTTTTATGTTTTACTTCCACATTTAGGTTTGATAAGTGCTTATTTAATTTATATTTTTCATAATATGATCTTAGTTTTACTTCATCTCGTTCCATATGGTTTGGCGTCATATTATCAATAAAAGCAAGCTCTACAAGTTTTCTACTTAAATATGCGTTTTCTTTGCCCTGCTCTATTTTCTCTTTTACTTTTCCTTTTAGTTCATCAATATGGGAAAATATATTATCAATAGTTTTATATGTATCAAGTAAAGTTTTTGCAGTTTTTGGCCCTATACCTGCTATTCCTGGAATATTATCAGCACTATCTCCCATTAATGCAAGCATATCAGGGATATATTCAGGGTATAGCCCAAATTTTTCATACACTTTTTCTCTATCAATTACTTCATCTTTTTGGTAATCATAAATTTTTACTTTATCATTTACTAACTGATGTAAATCTTTATCTTTTGTAACAATCCATACATTGTTTTCTATGGTTTTTGCAAGGGTGTTTATAACATCATCTGCCTCATAGCCCTCTACAATATAAATAGGGTAGCCGGTGTATGGAAGTATTTCTTTTAATAAATTTTGCTGAATTATTAAATCTTCCGGCATAGCCTGTCTTGTGGCTTTATAATCAGAATACATTTCATGACGGTAGTTTTTGCCTTTTGCATCAAAAATTATAATAATATCATTAATTTCAGGGTTATTTTTTAACTTATCTAAAACAGATAAAAATACATGGATAACACCTGTTGGCACTCCGTCTGCTGTTAAAGGTGGCACGTTATAAAAAGCTCTATAAATTACAGAGTTACCGTCTATTAAAACGGTAACATTATTTTTACTATTTTCTGCCATTATTTTACTGCGTATAGCCATTGACTGTATTTTTGGTTTTTGCCTTTTACAATATCAAAAAACATACTTTGTAGTTTAGAAGTTATTTCACCACGTTTACCACTACCTATAATTCTACCATCTAACTGGCTAATAGGTGTTACTTCTGCTGCTGTTCCTGTAAAAAAGGCTTCATCTGCCAAATAAAAATCGTCTTTAGTAAATCTTGATTCTATTACTTCATAACCTAAATCACGGGCAATAGTCATAATAGAATCTCTTGTTATACCCCTTAAAATAGAAGTCATAGGTGTAGTATATATTTTACCATTTTTTATTACAAATACGTTTTCACCACTACCTTCTGCCACATAACCTTCTGTATCTAAAAATAGTGCTTCATCATATCCACTCATTACTGCTTCACGTTTTGCAAGAACACTTGGCACATAGTTACCACATGTTTTAGAACGTGTTGCAGTGGAGTTTACATGAAATCTATTAAATGAAGATGTGCATACTTTTATACCTTTTTCTAGTCCCTCTTGGCCAAGATATGCACCCCAGTTCCATGCAGCAATAGCTGTTTCCACAGGGTATGAGTGATCTATTTTTATACCAAGACCACCATCCCCTAAATAGATAATAGGGCGTATATAACATTCTTCTAAATTATTTGCTTTTACAGTGTCAACAGTAGCCTGACAAAGCTCTGAATGACTGTATTTTGGGTCTATCATAAATATTCTTGCTGAATCTAAAAGCCTTTGAATATGTTCATTTAAACGGAAAACAGCTGTGCCATTTTCTGTTTTATATGCACGTATCCCCTCAAATACACCTACACCGTAGTGGAGTGTATGAGTTAATACTGATACTTTAGCATCATCTTTTGAAACTAATTTTCCATTCATCCAAATTTTTGCGTTATCTGATACTGCTGACATTTTATTCTCCTAATATATTAGTATGGCATTTCCACAATAAGTGGTCTAGTCATTAAATCTTTTACTGATTCTCTAGGGTCTTTTCTTTCATATATAATTTTATATACTTCTGTGCAAATAGGCATTTCCACACCACGTTCCACAGCTGCTAAATAAACAGCTTTTGCAGTAGGCACACCCTCTGCCACCATTTTCATAGTGCCACTTATTTCATCAATATCTTTTCCTTGAGCTAAAAGTTTACCTACACTATAATTTCTTGATTGTTCCCCTGTGCAGGTTAATACTAAGTCCCCTAAACCAGAAAGCCCTACAAATGTTTCACGTTTTGCACCATAAGCTAACCCAAAACGAGTGATTTCTGCAAGCCCTCGTGTAATAAGTGCTGCTCTTGCGTTATTATCTAGTGCCATACCGTCGCTTAAACCTGTTGCTATTGCTATAACGTTTTTAACAGCACCACCAACTTCTAGACCTATCATATCATCACTTGTATATACTCTAAAATAATCACAAGATAATGTTTCCTGCCACCATTTAGCAAGAGATGATGAGTATGACGCAATAGAAACCGAAGTCGGTTTTTGTTGAGACAACTCTTTTGCAAAGGATGGCCCTGAAAGAACAGAATATTTTGCAGTTACTTCGCTAGAAATTACACTAAGCATTAATTGTCCTGTTGCAATCTCTACCCCTTTTGTTGCAAGTAAAATGTTTTTACCTGTTAAATTTGATGCGTATTCTTTAGCCATAGCCCTTGTAAATTGTGATGGCACAGACCAAATTATATATTCTTCTTCACTTTTTGCAATATCTTCCATTGGTTTTGCTGTAATATTTTTAGGTAATATTAAATCCGGTAAAAATACAGGGTTTACATGAGCCTCGTTTATAGCTTTTATAATTTCTTCTTCTCTTACATACATTACAACATCTCTGCCGTCTGCTGCTGCAAGAGTTGCTAATGCTGTTCCAAAACTTCCGCCACCTATTACTGCTACTGCTACTCTATTATTCACTTTTTTCCTCCTAATATATCTGTTATAATTATAAATTATGTTTTATAGAAGTATAGACATTTTTTTTAAGAAAATAAAGTATTTTTAAATAAAATATTCATATTATTTTAATAATTTATGTCTTTAATGGTTTAATAGGTATTTTATATTTATTTTGCTATTAAAATTTTAGTTATTTCCATTATTTATTAATGTTCAACGTGTCTGTGAAAAAAAGTCTGTAAAAAGTAAATTCTATGTTATCCTAATTTAAATATTATAATAAAATATTTTCTATGCTTATCAGATATAATATTTAATGTCAAGTTTAGTTATTTATATTTTCCATCACTATTTATTCAGGTATTCTTCCATCATACGTAATATATAGTTCTCTATAAACTTGAGCCCAATTTCTAATAATAGAATTCCATTTTTTACTGGCTTCTAAAGTTGCTAAATAAAGTGCATTCAATAGAGCAATATCATTTGGAAATACATTCCTCTGTCTGTTTAATTTTCTGTAAGTAGAGTTTAAAGATTTTATAGTATTTGTTGTATATATAACTTTTCTTACCACTACAGAAACCTTAAATATAGGCGATATGGTATCCCAATTATATTTCCATGACTTCATTACTTTAGGATATACACTTTCCCACTTTGATGTAATTTCTTCTAAAGCTATTAGGACATTATGTTCATTAGATGCATGGTAAATACGTTTTAAATCTGATGCAAATATTCCTTTATCTTTTTGTGTTATATACTTTAAGGTATTTCTTATTTTATGTATTATACATCTTTAATATTCTGTATTCCATTTAAACCATCTGCACATATCACTAATACATCTTTTATACCCCTATTCTTTAAGTCATTTAAGATTTGTAACCAATATTTGGAACTCTCATTTTCACCAATACTGAAGGATATTATCTTATGATCAATTGTTGATATATCCTTTTGACGTATCTTCACTATTTGGGATGCATAGCTCA
>CALADT010000259.1 GCA_937890655.1 uncultured Mucispirillum sp.
ACTTGTAAACTGGTGCCCTGAATGTGAAACTGTTTTAGCAAATGAACAAGTAGAAGATGGTCAATGCTGGCGTTGTTCTAGTGTTGTGGAGCAAAAAGAGTTACAGCAATGGTTTTTAAAAATTACAGAATATGCAGATGAGTTATTACAAGATACATATAAACTAAAAGGCTGGCCGGAAAAAGTTTTAACTATGCAAAGAAACTGGATAGGTAAATCAACAGGTGCAGAGATTATTTTTAAAATAGAAAATAATGAAAAAACTCTCACTGTATTTACTACAAGGCCTGATACCCTTTATGGTGCAACATTTATGCTTATAGCACCAGAACACCCTATGGCAAAAGAATTAATTAAAAATACAGAATATGAAAAAAATGGTAATGATTTTATTTTTGAAATGACAAAACAGGATAAAGCAGATAGAACAGACAATAAGCAGAAAAAAGGTTTTTTCACAGGTCAGTATGCTATTAACCCTGTAAATAATACAAAACTTCCAATATACATAGCAAATTATGTATTAATGGATTATGGAACAGGTGCTGTTATGGCTGTTCCCGCTCATGATACAAGAGATTTTGAGTTTGCAAAAGAATATAATCTTCCTATTAATATTGTTATTATGCCTGAAAATGAGGAACTTGATGCTAGCACAATGAAAGAAGCATATACAGGTGCTGGTAAATTAGTAAATTCTGAAGAATTAAATGGGTTAGATTATGATGAAGCTAAGAAAAAAATCATAGAAAACTTATCAAAAGACAATGCTGCAAAACCATCTATTAACTTTAGGTTAAGAGATTGGGGAATATCTAGGCAAAGGTATTGGGGTGCACCTATTCCATTTATATATTGTGATAAATGTGGTATGCAACCTGTAAAAGAAAATGATTTACCTGTGGAATTACCAAAAAATGTGGATTTTAAAGGGCAAGGTAACCCACTTGATAATGTAGCAGAATTTGTTAATACTACCTGCCCTGTTTGTGGTGGTAGTGCAAGAAGAGAAACAGATACTATGGATACATTTATGGAATCTTCATGGTATTTTCTAAGATATTGTTCACCAAAATGTGATACAAATATATTTGATAAAAATGAAGTTGATTACTGGATGCCTGTGGATCAATATATTGGTGGTATAGAACATGCTGTTATGCACTTACTATATGCAAGGTTTTTTACTAAAGTATTAAGGGATATGGGTTATTTATCATTTGATGAACCTTTTAAAAACTTACTAACACAAGGTATGGTTTGTAAAGAAACATGGAAATGTGAAAAAGACGGCTGGTTATTCCCTAGTGAAGTAAAAGACGGAAAATGCGTAAAATGTGGTAATGATGCACAAAAAGGCCGTGTTGAAAAAATGTCTAAATCTAAAAAGAATGTAGTTGACCCTGATGTTTTAAATGAGCAATATGGTGCTGATACTATACGTCTTTTTTCAGTATTTGCAGCACCACCAGAAAATGAAATAGAATGGTCTGAAAACGGTGTTGAAGGCTGTTATAGGTTTATTAATAGAGTATTTAGGCTTGTAGATAATAATATTGATATATTAAAAAGTTACGAAAAAAACCCTGAATTTATAGGTGAAACTGCTAAAAATATAATTAGAGCAACCCATGCATCTATTAAAAAAGTTACAAATGATATATCTAAATTTCAATTAAATACTGCTGTATCTGCTATTATGGAAATGGTAAATACCTTATATATTGAAGTTGAAAAAATGGAAAATGATAACGATAAAAAAGCATTATCTTATAGTTTAGATGTATTAATTACACTTATTGCCCCTTTTACTCCACATGTGGCAGAAGAATTAAACGAAATGGCTACGGGTAAAGGTTTTATATCTGAAAAACAATGGCCGACTTATGAAGAAAAATATACAATATCTGATGAAATTACTATTGTTGCCCAAATAAATGGTAAAGTGCGTGGTAACTTCCAATTCCCTAGAGATGTGGAAGAAAATGTAGTATTTGAAAAAATATTATCAGATGAAAAAGTTAAATCATATATTGAAGGTAAAGAGCTTATTAAAAAAATATATGTTAAAAATAAGCTAGTTAG
The DNA here is from genome assembly GCA_937890655.1 of uncultured Mucispirillum sp. Taxonomy (GTDB): domain Bacteria; phylum Chrysiogenota; class Deferribacteres; order Deferribacterales; family Mucispirillaceae; genus Mucispirillum. The sequence continues at coordinate 2,086 of CALADT010000259.1, forward strand.
CCTTGTTATAAAGTAAAAAAAATAATGGTATAATAATGAAAAAGATTGTTCTTGCTTTATTTAGTTTAGTTGTTTTATCTTCCTGTGGTTATACAATGGCTGGTTTTAATAACAGTATTCCTGTAAAATATTACATTAATACTGTAAATAACACCACTTATGATACACAGTTGACAGATATTGTGCAACTTGAAGCAGAACGCTTTTTCATTAATTATAATGAGCTAGCCTCTTATAAAAAAGCAAGTTACTTTATGGATATTCAAATAAGTGATTTAAAATTTATAAACCCTATATTAAGTGCATCTGATGAAGCATCATCAACAAATATTTCCCTGCAACTTACAATAATCGTAACAGATTTAGACGGTAAAGAAATATATACATGGAGTTCTTCCATATCAGAATCTTTTACCATTACTTCAAAAACAACAACAACTATACAAAACAGAGAACAAGCACTAATTAAAGGATTAGAAGACGCATTAACAACTTTTAGGATTAATATAAGCCCTAAAGTATATATAACTAATTAAGGGTATTACTAATGGATAAGGTTTATATATCAGGTTCTAGCTATTTTGTAGATAAAAACATTAAAAAATATACAAAAGATAATGATGAAATAGATTTGGAAATATTTTTTGGTGATGAGTTAAATAAAGAAGAATTTTTAAGCTATATTAATTCTGTTGATTTATTTGGAAACGAAAAAATAGCTGTTTTAAGAAATGCTAATAAAATAAAGAATATAGAACAGTTAGTTATATCTATGGCAAAATGTCAGGAAAGTTCTTTAATAATATCTTCTATTATGGGAGATAAAATAGACCAGTCATTAACAAAACTATTTCAAAACAATGGTTTTTTAGTAATTATAGAAGAACAGAAAAAACAAAAAGCAACCATTGATGATGTAATTAAGATATTTAAAGAAAAAAATATTATGTTAAACTATAATCAAGGTGAAATAATATTAAATAAATGCTTTAATAATTTAAATATGGTAGAAAATGAAGCAGATAAACTACAGTTATATATTCTTACTAAAAAAGAAAAAATACCTGTTAATACTTTAATAGAAGAAATATCTGGAGAAAAAGAAGAAACAATATTTGCTTTATCTGATGCTTTTGGTATGCGTGATATTAAAAGTGTATTAAATATTTATTCTACTATGGATAATTCAAGTGATAATAATTTTAAAATCTTTTATGCCCTATCAAGAAGAATATACCAAATATATTTATTATTTATAGATGAAAGTTTTTTAAAAAAAGTGCACCCTTTTCAGCTTACTAAAATAAAAGAACAGCAAAAAAAATGGAAATCTATTGAATTAGTGGAGTTAATTGATAAAATGTCTGATTTAGATAAAAATATAAAAACAGGCGTTATTACAATAGATAACGCCATACTTACTCTTATGCTTTTTATTAAAAAGTAAATTTTACTAAAATAAATTATGAAAATTCATTTTATGAAGTAAATAATATGATACAATAAAGCTAAAAAAAGCAAAGTATAAAATTCTTAATTTATTTTCATATGTATTACATAAAAAAAATTACAACCTATTAAATAAGTAGAGTTAATAGATAAAATATCTGATTTAGATAAAAATATAAAAACAGGCGTTATTACAATGGATAACGCCATAATTAATCTTATGCTTATTCTATTAAAAAGTAAATTTGTACTAAAATAAATCAGGAAAATTCATTTTATGAAGTAGATAATATGATACAATAGATACAGAAGACGCAAGATTTAAACTTCTTAATTCATTTTTCATAGGTATTCTATAAAGCTGGTTAGAGTATTGAGAATACATAAATTCAGGCAACCCTGCCCCTTCACTTCCATATATTATATCAATAGGTTCGTTATATTTTATATTTATTTCCGTATAACGTTTATGACCTTTTGTGCTTATGGCATAAAAAGTATTATTTTGGCTAAAATATTCATCTAGTGTTTTAATATGTGTAATAGTGGCATGATGCCAGTAATCCATAGCTGCCCTTTTTAAGTGTTTATCATCAATAGAAAACCCTAACCTGCCAACAAGCACCAATTCTACACCTGTTGCAGCACATAATCTAGCTATATTACCTGTATTTTGCGGTATTTCTGGTTCTAAAAGCACTATTCTAAACATAAATATCACCTTAATCGATTTTATATTTTAGGACAACCGCCCCATATTGATTCTAAATTATAAAATTCTCTTTCTGTTTTTCTCATGACATGAACAATAACATCGCCATAATCAACACAAACCCATACACCGTTAGTTGTTCCTTCATGATAAAGTGGCTGGATACCATCTTTTTTAAGTTCTACCATAACATATTCTGATAGTGCTTTAACGTGTGTATCTACATTACCTGTTGCAATAATCATATAATCAGCAATAGTAGATTTTTCTCCAATATTAAAGCAGACTATATCTTCCCCTTTTTTGTCATCAATTAAATCTTTTATTTTTAATGCAAGTTCTTTTTTTTCCATATTACCTCAAAGTTTTATAAAGATTGTTTTCAATAATATATTCTGCAACATTTTCAGGTAAATAATCAAGATATTTTTTTATATTTTCTCTTATTTTACTACTTGAAATATCTATTGCATCCATATTAAACAGTTTTATTTTATTATTTATTAAGTTTTTAATATCATTAGGGATATTATTTATCATATTATCAAAGGAATTTTCATGCCTTAACCCTACTACAAAAGTGGCTAAGTCAAACAATTCATTATATTTATACCATGTTTTAATAGTAGCAAAAATATCACTTCCTACTAAAAAATAAAGGTTATCATTTTCATATTTTTCTTTTAATGTTTTTAAAGAATTATATGTATAAGATAACTCACTGCCATTATTTTCAATATCTGTTACTTCTAAATTATCATAGTTTTTAATAGCTAAATTAACCATATTATACCTATGATTAAAAGTAACATTATGAGAGGCTTTATGTGGTGGTTCATAAGACACCATAAATATTAATTTTTGGAAATTAAAATAATCTATTGCATCTAAAGCTATTTTTATATGTCCTTTATGAACAGGGTCAAAAGAACCACCATATATACAAATATCCATTATGATCTTAACTGACCATTACCGTGAATAACGTATTTAGTAGTAGTTAAATCTTCAGCACCCATAGGCCCACGAACATGTAATTTTTGAGTGCTTATGCCTATTTCTGCACCTAGTCCAAATTCCCCACCGTCTGTAAACCTAGTTGATGCGTTAATATAAACTGCTGCAGAGTCTACTTCGTTTAAAAACCTTTCTGCATGGGTATAGTTTTGTGTAATAATAGCATCACTATGGCCGGAACCGTATTTATTAATATGGTTTATGGCATCATCTAACCTATCAACTACTTTAATAGCAAGAGTCATATTTAAATATTCTGCGTAATAATCTTCTTCTATGGCTGGCCTACAATCTACATATTTTAATGTTTCATGGCAACCCCTTAAATCCACATCAACTTCTTGGAACATAGTAGCGATTTCTGGAAGAAAATTATCCACTACTTTTTTATGTATTAATAATGTTTCCATAGCATTACAAGCACTTGGACGTTGCACTTTTGAATTAAATGGAATAGATAAAGCATCTTGATATTCTGCACTATCATCAATATAAACATGACAAACCCCTTTATTATGCATAATAACAGGGATTTTTGCGTTATCTACTACAAAATTAATTAAGTTTTCCCCACCTCGCGGAATAATAACATCAATAAATCCTTTTGCTGCTGCCATTTCTTTAATAATATCTCTATCTATATCATCAATAAATGAAATAATATTTCTATTAAAACCAGCAGTTTCAAGAGCTTCAGCCACAATATTTGCAAGGGCTCTATTTGTGTTAAGAGCTTCTTTTCCACCACGTAAAATAGCAGCATTACCGGATTTAATACATAAAGCAGCACTATCAATAGTTACATTTGGCCTTGATTCATAAATTATACCAACAACACCTAAAGGCACCCTTATTTTTTCAATTTTTAAGCCATTTGGTCTAATAGAGCCTTCAACCACTTTTCCAATAACTTCATTTTGATGAGCTATTTCATAAACGGCTTTAATCATATTATTAATTTCTTTATCATGTAAAAGTAACCTTTCCACAACTGATGACTGTAAATCCATTTCTATGGCGTTATTAAGGTCCTGCCTATTAGCTTCTATAATAATATCCCTACTTTTATCAATCATACTAGCAATATTATTTAATACTTTTTTTCTATCATAAACTGGAGCTAGGTTAATTTCTTTAGATGCCACTTTAACATCATTTAATATATTTTCAATACTCATATTTCACCTTTAAATAAGAAGTAAATCATCTTTATTTATTATTTCATCTGATATTTTATAGCTTAAAATATCATAAATTTCTTTTGATTCTTTTCCTTTAATTTTATTCACATCAGAGGAAGAATAACGTATTTTACCTTTTGCAAATTCCACATTATTTTTATCAGTAATAGAAACAATATCCCCTGCTTGGAACCTGCCTTGAATACTAATAACACCTTTAGGAAGTAATGATTTATTATTTTTTAAAGCTTCCACAGCACCGTCATCAATAATCAGCACGCCTTTTGCAATAGCAGTATAACCTATCCAAAACTTTCTTTTTTTAATGGAAGATGAGCTTTGGTAAAAATATGTGCCAATATTTTCTTCTTTAAAAAACCGTTCTATGTTTTCTGGCTCCATACCACGAATAATAGCCACTTCGCAACCGGCATCAAGAGCTTTTTTTGCTGCTTGAATTTTTGATTTCATACCACCTGTGCCAACAGAAGAAATACTTTCTCCAGCAACACTCATAATATCATCATTAATATATTCTACTTTATGGATTATGGATGCGTTTTTATCTTTTGAAGGGTCAGAAGTATATAAGCCTTCCACATCAGAAAGAATTAAAAGTAAATCACCATCTACAATTTCAGAAACTAAAGCCCCAAGGTTATCATTATCCCCAAAGGATTCTATATATTTTAATTCATCAACAATAATTGTATCATTTTCGTTAATAATAGGTATAACATTAAGTTCTAAAAGCCGTTTTAATGTCTGCCTTGCGTGTAGATACCTTTTTCTGTTAGATAAATCATCTTTTGTAAGTAACACTTGAGCAACATTAATATTATATTGTGCAAAGGCTTGTTCATATGTCCAAATAAGGCGAGCCTGCCCTACTGCTGCAGAAGCCTGTTTATCTATTATATCTTTAGGTCTTGACTGGAACCCTAATAACTTAAACCCTGATGCAACAGCACCAGAAGAAACAATAATAATATTAGGTATTGATTTTTTTAATTTAGAAATATGGTAAACTAATGAAGCAATTCTTGCTGAATTAAGGCCTAAATCATCCCCTGACAAAATAGAGCTACCAATTTTAATAATTAATGTTTTAACATTATTTTTAGACTGCATTTCTAAACTCTAATATGAAAATAGATAAAAAAATGGCTGGGGCAGAAGGATTCGAACCTCCGGATGGCGGGACCAAAACCCGCTGCCTTACCACTTGGCGATGCCCCAGCATTGTTGTGAAATGATTAATAATACATTTTTAAAAATTAGTCAAGCATTTTTTTAAAAAAAAACAAATAAATATTTTTAATATTAATAATTAGCAGTTTTCACTCTTAATTTTTCTAACATATCCATTAACTGATTTTGTTCGTTTTCATTGAATATAGACATAACTTCTGCTTCATGTTTTCTAATAGTATCATTAATTTCATAAAACATTTTTTTACCTTCTTTAGAAAGTTTCAATGTTTTTTTAACTTTACCATTAATAACAACATATTCCACATACCCTTTACTTATTAACCTTGCAATATAGCGGGAAGTCATACCTTTATCCATGTTATAATAGCCATAGATTTGGTTTGCTTTTGCTGTTTCGTGTTTTGAAAGATATAATATCATACTCCATAAAACACTTGTTAACCCATAAGGTTTTAAAATACGATTAACATCGTTAATTATTTGTCTGTATACTCTTGCATACTCTTGAAAAAATAACTTCATAATAACCTCAAAAATAATAAAATTTCTTAAAACATATATACTTATAATCTATAATCGTATAGAAATTATGATTTTTACAAAAATTAGTAATAAAAATATTGATATTAAAGAGCTTTTATACTATTATACATAAAACAATATGATTATGAAGGGAAATTTATGAAAATAACTCGTGCTTGTGATTATACTATACGAGCTTTAGTTTATATGGCTCAATCTCCAGTTGGAACATCATTTATGCGTTCTGATATTGCAAAAGCATGCAATGTGCCTGATAGTTTTCTTGGGAAAATATTACAAAGTTTAGCAAAAAGTGATATTTTAATTAGTGAACGTGGTAAAAAGGGTGGTTTTAGGCTCGGTAAAGAACCAAAGAATATATATATGTATGATGTATTAGTGGCAGTTGATGGGCCTTTAAATATTAATAACTGTTTAGATGAGCAAGTGGGTTGTTGTTTTGACCAGTCTTGTTGTGCCCATAAAATGTGGAAAGATATACAAGAAGTTTTAGTTGAGAAATTAAAAACATATACTTTAGCAGATATTTCTGAAGGTTGTTCTAAATAAATATAAACCATCTTTATAATATTCTGTTAAATAAAATATAAGGGGTATTATACTATGAGTGCTATCTATATTAACGAACAAACTGCGTCCTCACTTTTAACTATGGATGACGCATTAAAACTAGTGGAAGAATCTTTTACTACTTACGCACAAGGCAAATCCTTTAATATGACAAGGCAACGTATGAGAATAAGAAAAGGTGCATTACATATGCTTCCTGGAGCTGTTCCTTACAAAAACGTTATTGGTTATAAGGCCTACACTTCTTTCCGTGCTGGTTTAATTTTTAAAGTTCACTTATATGATGCTGAAAATGGTAATCCATTAGCTATTATAGACGCTAATGAGATTGGCAGATTAAGAACAGGAGCAGCATCTGGAGTAGCTTCGCAATATATGGCAAAAGAAAATAGCCAGACTGCTTTTATATTTGGTGGTGGTTTCCAAGCAGAAGCACAGTTAGAGGCAGTTTCAAAAACAACTAATATCAAAAAAGCATATGTATTTACAAGAACTTATGAGAACGCTCAAAATTTTGCTTTAAAAATGAGTAAGTCATTAGGTATAGAAGTTATACCTACCCAAAATATAGCAGAAGATTTAGTAAAATCAGATATTATTATAACAATCACAACTTCTACAAAACCATTATTTGACCATACTATGTTAAACCCTAATGGTGTTCATATAAATGGTGCTGGTTCAAATGCTCTAATAAGGGCAGAAGTTCCTGAAAAAACCATTGAAGCTGCTGAAGTTTTAGCTGTTGATAATAAAGAAGTGGCAGCCATAGAGTGTGGCGATATATTACCATCTTTAGAAAAAGGCAGGCTCCATTGGAATAATATCCTAGAACTTGGAGAAATTACAGCAGGATATAGAAAAGGCAGGCTTACAGATAACGGTATAACCATTTTTCAATCTCAAGGTATGGGGCTTCAAGATATTATATGTGCAGAATACATTTACAGAAAAGCCATATCACAGAATTTAGGAGTAGAATTACCTTTTTAATCTTAAATATCAGTAATTTTGATGATTTATATAATGCTTGTATTTTTTTTATTAAAGAATACAAGTATTTATAAAAGATTTATAAATGTAAAGAAAAATTTCTCTTGATTAGTTTTAAAAGTCTGATAATATATTTCTCTAAAAATAAATTTAGGAGTTATCATGGCACCAAATAATTCTAAAGCACTTTTTCAAAATGAACCGGAATTATTACCTAATTCTGTAACTGTGCTTAAAAAACGTTATTTACGCAAAAAGGAAAATGGAGAACTAGAAACACCGAAGGATTTATTTGTTCGTGTTGCTAAAAATATTGCATTAGCAGAATTAAAATTTGATTCAAAAGCAAATGTAGATGAAGTAGCTGATATTTTTTATAATCAAATAGCTTCTTTAAAATTTTTACCAAACTCCCCTACTTTAATGAATGCAGGTAATGCACTTCAACAACTTTCTGCATGTTTTGTATTACCGGTTGATGATTCGTTGGAGGATATTTTTGAAGCTGTAAAATATACTGCTTTAATTCATAAATCAGGTGGTGGCACAGGTTTTTCTTTTACAAGGTTACGTCCAAAGGATGATTCTGTAAAAACTACAAAAGGTGTATCTTCTGGCCCTGTTTCTTTTATGTCTGTTTTTGATGCTGCTACTGAAACAATAAAACAAGGTGGTATGCGTCGTGGTGCAAATATGGGTATTCTTAGAGTGGACCACCCAGATATTATGGAATTTATATATGCTAAGCAAGATAAAAGTAAACTAACTAACTTTAATTTATCTGTTGGTATTACAGAAGACTTTATGAAAAGTGTTAAAAATAACACTGATTTTGATATACTCACCCCAAGAGACCGTAAAAAAGTAGGCTCAAAAAATGCAAAAGAAGTTTTTAATGAAATGGTAAGGTTGGCATGGGAAGGTTGCGACCCTGGAATTATCTTTTTAGATAGAATTAATAATGCAAATCCAACCCCTGCAGAGGGAGAAATGGAAAGTACAAACCCATGTGGCGAGCAACCTTTATTACCATATGAATCTTGCAACCTTGGTTCTATTAACCTAGTTAAATTTATTAAGAATAATAAAATAGATTATGATGAATTAAAAGAAACCATAAGAATAGCAGTGCGTTTTCTTGATAACGTTATTGAAATGAATAACTACCCTATTAAACAAATAGATGAAATGACAAAGAAAAATAGAAAAATAGGTTTAGGTATAATGGGTTGGGCTGATTTATTAGTTCAGTTAAATATCCCTTATAACTCCAATGAGGCTATTTCCCTTGCAGAAGAAGTTATGAAGTTTATTAGAGATGAAGGTAGAAATATGAGTATGGAGTTAGCCCAAGTGCGTGGCAGCTTTCCTGCTTTTGAAAAAAGCATATACCCTTCTTTAGGTTTTAAAGCTATGCGTAATGCTACAATTACTACCATTGCTCCAACAGGCACAATTTCTATAATTGCAGGTGCTTCAAGTGGTATAGAGCCATATTTTGCACTAGCTTATTATAGAAATGTTATGGATAACAATAAACTACCAGAAGTAAACCCATACTTTTTAGAAAAAGCCCATGAAGGTAAATTTTATTCTGAAAACTTATTAAATAAATTAGCAGACGCAGGCAACACTCATAATTTAACAGAAGTGCCGGAAGATATTAGAAAAGTTTTTGTAACGTCCCATGAAATAAGCCCTGAATGGCATGTAAGAATGCAGGCAGCTTTTCAAAAATATACAGATAACGCAGTAAGTAAAACAGTTAATTTTCAAAACAGTGCAACGATTGAAGATGTGGCAAAAGTTTATATGTTATCATATGATTTAGGCTGTAAAGGTATTACAATATATAGGGACGGTAGTAGAGATAACCAAGTATTAAATATTGGTAAAGTGAAAGAAGAAGAAACTATTATCAAAATAAATGTGGAAAATTCATCTATTCCAAAGGAACGCCCTGCTGTTTTAATTGGCAAAACTATTGAAAAAACCACAGGTTGTGGTAAAATGTATATTACTATAAACCAAGATAACGAAGGCAATATATTTGAAATATTTACAAGTATAGGTAAAGCCGGTGGTTGTGCTCAAAGCCAATCAGAAGCTATTGGTAGGCTAATGTCATTAAATTTAAGAAGTGGTGTAAAACCAGAATTTATAGTAAGGCAGTTAAAAGGTATATCTTGCCATATGCCATACGGTTTTGGTTCTCAACGAGTGCTTTCTTGTGCTGATGCAGTTGGTAAAGCACTAGAAGAAGCTATGAATTCTCCACTTACAACACAAGTTATACGTAATGATAATGTTACAGTGGATAGTTTACTAGAAGATATCCATAAAAAGGAAGGTAAAACAGTTATTTCAAATGGTGCATGCCCTGACTGTGGTGCCCCTGTGGAATATACAGAAGGCTGTTTAACATGCCATTCTTGTGGTTATTCTAAATGTAGTTAAAATACTTACTACCCATAAGTAAATATAACTTATGGGTAGTTTTTTATATATGTAGTAAAATAAAGTATTAATTAATATAAAAAATTATTTTAGTAATAGTTATATATAAATATATCCCCTACTTTTTTATATAAACTTATTTTTTATAATCTATATTAAACAAAATAAAGAGTATAACTTAACATTTTTTTTAAATTTGTAATAAAAAAATAAGTAGTTATGTATTAAATTTCTTTACATTATTATATATTTAGTATAAAATAATACGTTATTTTTTAACAAGTAAGTATGAGGTTTTTTTATGAACAAATTTATTATTTTTCTACTTATGTTAGTATTAACTATAAGTAATGCTAGTGTATCTTATGCTCAAGAAAACGAGCAAGAAAAGGTAATTAAAAAACGCCCTGCTCCTATTGAAAGAGCACACTTAGTTGAAGATTACCTACCAATTCTTGGTAAAAAAATGCGTGAAAACGGTATGAAACCACCAAAACCATTTTTTGTATCAGGTATTTATTACCATATGCAAATCCCACAAACAATTACTAATGCAAAAGGTACTGCTCCAGAATTTGGAACTACTGAAGTTAATGTTGGTATGTATAATGCAAAAGTAAAAACTAACTCTGTGGGTATGCGTGCAGGTGTAAACCTATTCCCTTTTATGTCTGTTTTTGGTGTTTATATTTACACTGAGGGTGATTCTTATTTTACAGCAGTGGCTGACGGAATTAGCCCTTCTCTTTTACCAAATGGTTATAAACTAGAACAAAAAAACCCTTTTACAGCTCATACAGGTGCCATAGGCACAGCTTTTTCCTATGGTTATAGGCTAGGTAGAGTTATACCTTTTGCTATTGTTAATGGTAACTACGCGTGGTCATCAACAGATAGAACAGATAACCTTATTCAAACTATGATAGTTGGTGCAAGGGTTGGTTTAAGTGTTCCACTACCAAAAGATATGAAAGTGGCTTTTACATTAGGCGGCCAATATACATGGATGCCTATGGGTAATAAAGTTCAAGGAACATATGATGTTACACTACCACCTAATACCTTATATCCTGGAGCACCAGCACAAACAATAACTTCTAAATATACAGCAAATGCAGAATATGCTTCTCCTTGGACAGTTAATGCAGGTATAGCCTATTCATTTAATAGATATTTTGATGTAATAGCTGAAGTTGGTTTTTTAACACGTTTAACGGCTATGGTAGTTGTTCAAGCTAATTTTTAATATATGGAGTATGAAATATGAAACAATATAAATTATTAATAATAGCAATAATATTTATCCCACTCCTTAGTGGTTGTTTATTTGAAGACCAACCTGTTCCAGACCCAACACCTGCTGATGGATTAGTTGAAAATACACCAATAGATATTAATAATAAACAAACATTCAACGGAAAATATGTTATTACTGATATGGATATAAAAAACTTACCAAATAATGAAATAATGTTTCCATATATGTATGGTTACTTTAATCTAAAAGAAAATAGTATAACAGGAAATTTGGATTATACTTATGCTACTAAGTATAATGGTTATCAAACAAAAGGTAATTTTCTTTCTGATGCTTCGAATACATCTAATATAATAACTAATAATATTGAAGTTCAAAAAGATAATTATACCATAAAATTAAAACAACCTATTCAAATATCTGATAATGGTTTAACATATGAAGTTAAATCTTTAATAAAGGCTTCTGATGTTCTATCATATATTACTGATAATAAAGAATTAACAGAAGATGCAAACATAGTAAACTCTACTTTGTGCGATCCTTTAGTAAACAATAGTTCAGATAAAGACTGTTCTACGGTGATAGGTGCATTGAAATATGTTGGTTATTATAGAATAGAAAATATTACTTGTAATAATCAAACAACAAGTGAGACAAAAACATATAAAGGTGGAATTGATTTCACTGGTGAAATGACAGCATCATTCCCAAATATTTCTGGAATCGTTATTGTTCCAATAACTACAAAAATTCAAATAAAAAATAATGAGCTTAAAACTTGCTTATTAAAAAAAGCAGAACAGGAACAAAATAATAATTTATACTACTCTAAAACAGATTATAGTATAAATCTAGAAGGGCTTAGTATTAAAGATGTGTTTAATAAAATGGGTTTAATTGGTATTGAAGATAAAGATGAACTAATAAGAAAAACACAAATTATTTATAATCCAAAAAATAATACAGATTTTACAGATGTTACTTTTGGGGATAATAATAACAAAGTATCAATGAGATTATTAATTATGGATAATATTAATATCCAACCTGTAAGAACATTGGAAAAAATACCTTATACTACACAACCTTAATATTAAATTATCTAAAAAATATAAAGGGTAGAGTTTATTATAGCTCTACCCTTTTTTATTATAACACAAATTCTTAAATAATATTATATTATACTTATTAATATATTAAATTATATAATACATATATAGTAATATACAGTTATTGTATAATAATAGCTAATACTAATTTACTTTAGATAAAACAAGATAACAAATGTAATCATAAGATTATAAA
>CALADT010000260.1 GCA_937890655.1 uncultured Mucispirillum sp.
TTAAATAATTTATTTATAACATATGGTGTATAAATTGGTTCATTATCAATAATTAATGCAACTTTATACTGTTTTGTCATTACAGCTCCTATTATATTAAAACTAATACTTTAATATAATATATTAGCATTAATTTTAAAAGTTTTGAGTTTTTCTTCTATGTTTTTTATATTAATAACTGCAAATATATTACCGTTTGGTAGATAACTAAATGATGTTGTATTAAATCCACGTTTTTTATAACTTTCAATGGATAAAATATTATCTTGCTTTATTTCTGCACTTTGATATAAAAAATCCCCCTCACGAAAATTTTTAAGTATAATCATTTGAATAATACCAAGCATAAAACCTTTAATATTCTTATTCGTTTGACTATTATAGTAAAAAAGAGTATAGGCGATATTGTTTTGTGGGGTATAAAGGTTGTTTATTACATTATTACATATTGAAGTTGGTTTATTGAAATTATAATTATTATCTTTTTTATTATCACGTATATATTTATATTTGCCTATAAAATTTAAGTTTTTATATATAGTATTCCAAAAAATATGCTTCACAATTTATAAAGTTTCCCCATCTTCCGTATTGCTTGTCCTAGTGGTAAATATGGTACAATATAGTCCAACATATCTAATACATTAATATCAAACCCAATTTGTTTACCATTACTTTCAGCAATAAGGCACGATACTATATTTTTGTTTAAAATTAACTTATCTAATATAATACTAATATAGTCTTTAAAAAATACATCATGGATTGTAAGGATATGTTTTATATATTCAATATCATTTTTATTTACATATCTAATAGTTACCATAATAAACCTTTACTTTTTTATAAAGTATTTATGCATTAGTAAATAAAATTGAAATTTATATGGTATGTCATACATATTATATTCTGGGTAATAAAAGTCAAAAAATATAATATTTTTTTTCTTTATTTTCATATCCATTAATTGTTTATACATGGATTTATAATATATAGTAGGTATTATTACAAGGTAGTTATCCATATTTAATAATTCTTTTACAGGCACATGGTCTAAGTTATTACATTTTGTTCCCACTTTAAATTCATCATTATCTATATAGCAGTATGGAGTAATATTATATGTTTGAAGTATTTCAAAAACTGTTCTGCCTTGAATAGATGAGCCAAAAATTATTATTTTTTTATTTAAAAATGATTGCATACTCATAATTAACTTTTACCACTTAATAATTGTTTTATATTGTCTGTAATTTCTGTCAATGTATAGCTATATGGGTGTTCATCGTAAAATTTTTCTTCTTTTAATGGTATGTTTGCATTAAATACATAATTAAAAATCATAGGAAATACATTGATTAAAGACATATTATTATGGAAAATTGGCTTATTATCATAACCAAATGTATATTCTGCTAAAATTATATTATATCTTGTAGCATTAATATGTGTTTTTTCTGCCCCATGGTCGCTATGAATGAATACAACAGCTTTTCTATTTTTTTTCTTTATATTTTCTATTAAGTTAGAAAAAGCCTTAATGGATAGTTTACTTGTATAAAAGGCATGGTTAAAATATGCTTCTGCCACTTCCCCTTGAAAGTTTTCATAAAGCTCCATTTCATTATATTTATTATTAATGGTGCCGTCCTTATGAAAAGAATATGGTGTATGTGGTGCAAGTATATGGAAAAAACAATACGATGGGGAATTCAAAGCCATATCATCTTTAAATAAGTCAAACGAATCTATTACATATTTTGCATTACTTAAGTTAGATTTTAATTTTAATAAGAAAACACCGAAAGCTGTCATTTTAAAAAAGTTATAATATGTTTCATTTGTTCCCGTATTTGTTAATGTAATTTGTTTATCTATAACATTTTTACTAATATAGCTATTTGTTTCATTAAAAAACCATTTACTGTATGCAGAAATAGTATAGCCTGCATTTTTTAGTGAAAAAATAGTTTTTGAATATATTAATTCTTTTAATCTATTAATTTTTATTTGTGATTCAGGTATGTTTTTATATTCAATATAATCCATTGTGAAAAGTGAAGGTATGGAAGCCATAGTATGATTATAGTTTGAATATATATTTTCATATACATGAAAGCCTAAATTTCTAAGGTCGTTGTAAAACTCTGTATTATCAAAATCTGATACTGCTTTTATACCTGTATTACCAATATAAGCATCAAGTATAATATGGTAAATATCTGGCTTATCATCATTAGATATATTATTGAAATCTATTATTTCAGGGTTTATATTAATTTCACCTTTATTATGGTTGCTTAAAGAGTATATAATATTTAATACTAACACTAAAGCTGTGATAATTGTAACTATTAATGGAAGTATATTATCAATATATACTAATAAAAATACTAAAACAGCATAAAAACCATATTTTATAATATATTTATAGTAGTAATAAGAGAAAAACCTTTTCCAAATATAATCTGGAGTATAGAAAAGTATTAAAAGATATAATATAATTCCTGATGATATATTTTGTGAAATATTAAAGCCTTTTGTTAATAAGAAAAAAAGGGCAATAACAGATATTGAAGCCCCTAATATTAATTTTATTATATTTTTAAATGCTACTTCCCCTAAATTTTTATTATAAAAAGTAAATATAGGTATTAGTGCTGTAAAAATAGGATATAATATATAATAAACCATATCTATTTTTTACTTGTGAATATAGATTTAATTTTTAAAAATATATTTTTAAAAAATGTTATAACACTTACAATAGCAGAAATAATAATCTGAGCAATATCATTACCACTTCCTGGCCTAATATATGCAAAAGCATCACTAACTGTTAAAATTAATGTAAATATAAGTATTAGTGGTAATATTTTATTTTTCATTTATTTACTCCTGATTATATAAGTCAAAATCATATTATATTAAGATAGGGAAATTTGCAAGTAAAATATGGCAAGATAAACATACAAAAAACGAAAAAATATCAATAAAACAATGGGGCAT
Organism: uncultured Mucispirillum sp.; assembly: GCA_937890655.1. Classification (GTDB taxonomy): domain Bacteria; phylum Chrysiogenota; class Deferribacteres; order Deferribacterales; family Mucispirillaceae; genus Mucispirillum. The sequence goes on from CALADT010000260.1 coordinate 3,010, forward strand.
AAAAGCCCCATTGTTTTATTGATGTTGAGCAAGCTCAGTTAATACGCCGTTATTACCTTTTGGGTGAACAAATGCTACTAGCATATTGTGTGCACCAACTTTAGGTTCTTGGTCTATAAGTGGTATATTATCAGCTTTTAATTCGTTTAAGCAAGCACCTACATTATCTACTTCATAGCAAATGTGGTGTAAGCCTTCTCTGTTTTTTTCAAGATATTTTGCAATAGGGCTTTCAGGTGATGTAGCTTCTAAAAGCTCAATAGTTGTTTCGCCAATTTGAATAAAAGCAGTTTTTACTTTTTGGCTAGGAACTTCTTCAATATGGTTTACTTCTGCACCCATAGCTTTGTAGAATGGTAGTGCTGCATCAATAGATTTAACAGCTACACCAATGTGGTCAATTTTTTTAAGTAACATAATCATCCTCCTGTAATTTATCCATTATGTTTTAAAAAAGTCGCTACTATCTTTTTTATTCCAGATTTTTTAAAGTGAACAGTAACTGCTTCTTTATCCCCAGCACCTTCACTAAACAAAACAATACCATCACCAAATACATTATGATACACAGGAGTAGATGGTAAAAATACTGCCATATCATTATTATACTCTTTCTTTTCAGAAATGGAAGTATTTTTAATATAATCTGCATATTTTCCATTAACATTTGTGTATGTGTTGTTTGTTTTCCCTTTATTAAATTTAAAGGATTTCCTACCTTGAAGCTCATCTAAAAACCGTGAAGCTGTATGTTGGCGGTGCTTTCCACTTTGTAATCTATTAGTAGCACGGGAAAGATACAGGATATCCATTGCTCTTGTAACACCTACATAACATAATCTTCTTTCTTCTTCAATATTTACTTCGTTATCTTCTATGTTACCAAGTGGAAAAAGCCCTTCATCTAACCCTGTTAGAAATACTATTTTAAACTCAAGGCCTTTTGCTGCATGCATAGTCATAAGTTTTACAGTAAATTCAGAATCTTCATCAGATGATGTAGTAAGTGCAACACTTGATAAAAATTCAGTTAATGATGAACTACTGTATTCTTCAAACCTAACAGCATCAGAAATAAGTTCATGTATATTTTCTAATCTTGAGTTTATTATATCCGGTTCTTCGCCACTACTTTTAAGGTAGTCTTCATAGTTAATGTTTTCTATTATATATTCTATTTTATCTTTTATGGATTCTTGCTTATTAATCATTTCTATAATATCAGTAAAACGTTCTATGGTTTGTTTATGTTTTGCTAAAAATTTTAAATCAGAATTAAGTGCTTCTAATATGCTTATTTGGTTTTCTTCAGCATATGCAACTATTTTATCAATAGTAGAGTTACCTATACCACGTTTTGGAGTAGTAATACATTTAAAAAATGATTGTGTATCATGTAGGTTATTTGCAAACCTTAAATATGATAATATCTCTTTTATTTCTCTTCTTTGGTAAAAAGCAATATTTCCTACTACTTTATGTGCTATATTTGCAATTTTTAATGATTTTTCAAAGTTAAGAGATTGTGCATTTGTTCTATAAAGTATAGCAATATCTGATGGGTTTACACCTTCTTCTATTTTTTGTAAAATTGTATGTGCTACAAAGTCTGCTTCTTCTAAATCATTATAGAACTCATATTTTGTTACTTCTGCTTTTTTATCAGAACTTGCTTCTAATGTTTTTCCACGTCTATATGTATTATTTTCTATTAACCTATTTGCAATAGATAATATACTATGGCCACTTCTATAATTACCTTCTAGCTTTATTTCATTTACATTTTTAAAGACTTTATCAAATTCTAATATATTTCTAACTTCTGCTCCACGCCAGCCATATATGGATTGGTCATCATCTCCAACAACACATAAGTTGCCCTCTTCCCCTGCTAAAAGATATAAAAACCTAAATTGAACTGCGTTTGTATCTTGGTATTCATCCACAAGCATATATTTATATAATTCTTGATATTTTTTTAACACATCAGGGTGTTTAATAAAAAGCCTAACACATAGTGAAATCATATCATCAAAATCTACAAGCCGTTGTATTTCTAATTCTCTTTGATATGCTTGATAAACAGTTTTAAGTAAATGGTAATTTTCTTCTATTTCTTCTCCATTTGCATACTGTTCTGTATTTTTAAAACTACTTATTAAATTTAGGTATGTTTTTGGAGAAAACTGTTTAGGGTCAATATTTAAACTTTTAATAATATTTCTAATAAGTGCTAACCTATCTTCTTGGTCTATTACCCCAAAAGATTTTGTAAGCCCTGCATATTCTGATTCTGTTCTTAAAATATTTAAGCAAATAGAGTGGAATGTTCCCATCCAAACAGCATTAGCCAGTTGGTCTATAAGGCCTTTTAGACGCTGTTTCATTTCTGCTGCTGCTTTATTTGTAAAAGTAACGGCTAAAATATTACCAGAAGAAACTCCCTTATTAACAATAAGGTGTGCTATACGGTATGTAATAACACGGGTTTTACCTGTGCCGGCACCTGCAAGCACCAATACAGGCCCTTCAGTTGTTTTTACTGCTTCAGCTTGTTGTTTATTTAAGTCATCATCAATATTAAAAATATTCTGCTCCTTTATTTATCCGGTTCAAAATCTACTATTTTTTTATTATATGCAATAATTATATCACTTCTTCTTAAAAGCCCTAGAAGTTTCATACCTTTTTCATCAGATTGAACCACAGGTAAATCGCCTACTTCTTTTATACCAAAATCACGCATAGCCTGTTCAAGTGTTTCATCAGGTGATACGGTAATAATATTTTTTCTTGCACCAAAATCTTGTGCTAATGTGGTTTCTAAATTTTTACCACTGAATATTTCTTCTTTTAAATCGTTTAATGATATAACCCCTGTTAAATAATTATCATAATCCACAACAGGGAAATAAGCATGAGGTTTTTTCTCAATGGACCTTTTTATATCCTTTAATGGTGTATTGTTATGGAAAACAATAATATCTGTTAGCATAATATCTTTTACTTTTATGGATTCTAGTATGCTTTTTTCTAAACCGTGATCAATATTAAACCCTGCCCTTGTTAAGCTAAAAGTAAAAATACTATCTTTTTCCATACGTGAAGCTATTAAGTTTGCAATAATACAAGTTATCATTACAGGTAAAACAATATGATAGCTTTGAGTTATTTCAAAAAGTATTAATATGGAAGTAATAGGGGCACGGATAACAGCAGCAAGCATAGCACCCATACCAACTAATGCGTAAGTTTCAGGATTTGTGGCAATATGTGGAAATATTTGGTGCATAAGCCCACCAAAAAAACCACCGGCAGCAGCACCCATAAAAAGGCTAGGTACTAACTGACCACCAGAACCACCAGAACCTAAAGTTAAAGAAGTCGCTATCATTTTAAGCATTAAGAAAACTATTAATATATACCATGGTATGTTATTGTTAAGGATTTCTATAATTGTGCCATAACCTATACCCATAATATTAACGCAAAAAACACCTATTATACCCATTAAAAGTCCACCTAAAGCAGGTTTTAAAAATTTTGGTATATTAATATTTGTAAAAGCATCAGACACTCTGAAAAAAAATCGTATAAATATTACACTAATTATAGCAATAAAAAAGCCCATTAAGGCATAAAAAAGCAATTCTATTGGGCTTTGTAATATATAAGGTGGTGCTTTTATTGTTATTTCATCACCAAAATATGCTCTACTAACAACTGTTGCTGTAACAGCCGATATTATCAGTGGACTAAAAGTTCTAATACCGTATTTTCCAAGTAATACTTCTGCAGCAAACATAGCTCCACCCATAGGTGCATTAAATGTGGCAGCTATACCACCGGAAGCACCACAGGCAGTGGCAGAGCTCATACGAACATGGGAAAATTTAAAAAATTGACCAATAGCAGAACCAAGTGAAGCACCTATCATTATGATAGGACCTTCCCTACCTGCTGAACCACCAGTGCCTAAAGTAATAGCTGAAGTAATAGTTTTTAATACAGCAGTAACAGGGGAGAGTTTTCTATGTAAAGAGATAGCTTTTATAACATCTGCAACAGAATGAACATTAGATTTAAAAACGGAAGTAATAATGCCAACAGCAAGGCCGCCTAAAGCAGGTATTAGTATTAATTTCCATTTAGCTGTTTCCTGCAGGTTATAAAGCATTACTTCATTTTCTATGCCGTATAATGTATTTTGCAGAAAATGAATAAGTGTTCTAAATACAATATTGCCAAGCCCAGCAGCAATACCTATTGCAACAGCTACCATTACAATTACAATATCTTCATACTTTGCTACATAATAACTAAATTTTGTTCTAATATAACTTAATACACTCAAATTACATAACCTTAAATATTATATGCTACTTTTTACTATTTTCTTTTTTAGCTTTATTTATATCCATTATTTCTTTGCCTTTATTATCCAAATTGTTTTGGTTAGTTCTTGATATGGCAAGTGCGTTTTTAGGCACATCTTTTGTAACTGTGCTACCTGCTGCAATTAATACATTATCTCCAACAGTAACAGGGGCTACAAGTTGTGTATCACTTCCCACAAAAACATTGTTACCAATATGTGTTTCATATTTATTATATCCATCATAATTACATGTAATAGTGCCACAGCCTATGTTTACATTTTCCCCAAGAGTGGCATCCCCTAAATATGTTAAATGGCTTGCTTTAGAGCCTACACCTAGTTTTGCTTTTTTAAGCTCCACAAAATTACCCACTTTATTATCCCCACATAAGTAACTATCAGGGCGTAAGTGTGCCATAGGGCCAATACTTGAGCCTTTTCCTATAAAAGATTTTTCTATGTATGAGTTATCTTTTATTTCCACATTATCTTCTATAATGGTATTAACAATTTTACACCCTAAACCTATTGTAACATTTTTGCCTATTTTAGTATTTTTTTCTATAAATACATTAGGGTATATTATTGTGTCACTACCTATTTCCACATTGCTATCAATATAACATTGAGAAGGGTCAATAATTGTAACACCGTTTTTCATATGTTCTTCTGCGCGTTTTTGCCATAATAGTTTACCGGCTACACTAAGCTGTATTCTATCGTTTACACCCATAAACTCTTTTTCATCTTTAGCTAAAAACGCTTCTGCACCATTTTTAACAATATCTGTTAAGTAGTATTCCTTTTGAGCGTTATTATTATCAATTTCTGCAAGCCTGCTTTTAAGCTCTTTAGCACTACAAAAATAAACACCTGTATTTATTTCGTTTACTTTTTTCTCATACTCATCAGCATCTTTTTCTTCTACAATCTTTATAATAGAATTATTAGAAGAACGGATAACTCTACCATAACCTTTAGGGTTATCCATTTTTACACTTATAAAGGCAATATCTTCTTTTACAGTGTTTATAAAATCATTTAATGTTTCATATGTAATAAGTGGCATATCTCCACATAATATTAGTATTTTACCATTATCTTGGATATAATCTTTTGCAGATAAAACAGCATCTGCTGTGCCTTTTTGAGTTTCTTGTAAGGCAAATTCAACTGATTGGTTTTTTAAATGTTCTTTTACTTTTTCAGAAGCATTACCTGTAACCACTACAATTTTATGGGGATTTAATTTTTTGCTTATTTCAATAGTGTAATCTATCATAGGTTTTCCCGCTGCTTCAAATAACACTTTTGGGTTTTCAGATTTCATACGCGTGCCTTTACCTGCAGCTAATATGATTACTGTTAACATATAACACCTCAAATATTTAATACTAGTCTATTATTATACACTATATATTAAAATATTTCTAGAATTAATTATAAGAATATTGATGAAATATATTTTTAAAAAATGTTTGTATTTTTTGTTGAAAATAGTATGAGTAAATTATTGAGTGTTACTTATTTTATTTTAGGTGATAGTATAGTATTGTATACATTTGATGCGTTAAAATCTATGAATTTTCAATATATATGGCAGGTCAGTTGGTAGCCTTAACAGGTATGTGGATGCAAAAACTTGCCACATCTTGGTTAGTTTATCGTATGACTAGCTCTCCGTTTATGCTAGGGCTTTTGGAATTTTTATCAAATGCACCTATATTTATTGTAGGGTTATTTGCAGGGGCATGGCTTGAAAAACATAATATAAGAAAATTAATAATAGCTATGCAACTTTTAACACTACTCCATGCAGCTATTGCAGCATATTTGCTTTATACAAATAAAATAGAGCTGTGGCATAAATTTTTATTAAGTTTTTATTTAGGTGTAGTGTTTTTCATAGATATGCCTGCAAGGCAAGCATCATTAATATTAATGGTTAATAAAAATTCTGATTTAAAAAGTGCCATAGCACTTCATTCTGTGGTTTTTAATCTTTCCCGCCTTATAGGGCCATCCATTGCGGGCTATATTATTTAGCAGGGTAAAAGCTATGTTTTACTATTGCAGCGTTAAGTTATATGCCTGTAATAATAGCACTTTTGATTATAAAATTTAAAGAACGAAATTATCAAGCCTTTGAAAATAAAAGTATGGTTTCAGAAATTGTAGAAGTTATAAGATATACAAAAAACGTTTACTATATACGTCATATGTTTGCTTTTTTTATAATCGTTGGGCTTTTTTTGGTGCTGGTGCCATGATTGGTGCTTTTGTGGTTGCCATATATATTTCTTTAAGAAAACTATCTAATTTTATATTAATATCTATATTAATACATTCTATAAGTATGATAATTTTTGCATTAAGCACAAATATTCATTTTTCATTAATCCTTATGATACCAGCAGATTTTGGGCTTGTTTCATGGCTTATTGCTCCAAATATTTA
>CALADT010000261.1 GCA_937890655.1 uncultured Mucispirillum sp.
TTTTCTATAAACTTTTTACTTTTTTCATAACCACCCTTTACTCCAAATGTAAAAAGTGATGAACCTTGTAATTTTAAATATTTTTTTGCCATATTATGGTTTATATCATTTTCTAAACCGTTATATTTTACCCATGATACATTTTTATGATTACTTAAATATTCTGCTAATTTTTTTGCGTTTTCCACATGGCGTTCCATTCTTACATGCAAAGTGCCTAACCCTTGATTAATTAAAAAAGAATTAAAAGGACTTGCTGTGCCACCTATATCACGCATAGCAACTACTCGCATTTTATATGCAAAAGCAGAACTACCAAAATGTTTTGTAAAAACTAACCCATGGTAGTTTTCATCAGGCTCTGTTAGTTCACTAAATTTTCCACTTTTTTCCCAATTAAAATTGCCACCGTCTACAACTATCCCACCTAATACATTACCATGACCTGCTAAAAATTTTGTGGTAGAATGCAATACTATATTTGCACCATATTCAATAGGTTTTAAAAGGTAAGGTGTGGCACATGTGTTATCTACCACTAAAGGTATATGATATTTTTGTGATAGTTTTGCAAATTTTTCAAAATCTGGCACCACCCCTTGTGGGTTCGCTATTGATTCTATATATATTGCTTTTGTGTTATTATCTATTATCTTTTCAAAATCTTCAATATTTTCCGGATTTGCAAAATTAACTTTTATACCAAACCTTGAAAGCTGGGAAGTAAATAATGTATGAGTGCCACCATATAACAGGTTAGATGCTACTATATTATCCCCTTGTTTTGCTAAAGAGATAATTGTCATAAATTCTGCAAACTGACCACTGGCACAGGCAACAGCAGATACACCATTTTCTAAAGCTGATATATTCTCTTCTAATACGCTTGTGGTAGGGTTATTAAGACGGCTATAAATATAGCCTGATTGGTTTAAATCAAACAAGTCTGCTGCATGGGTAGTATCTTTAAACTCATAAGCATTTGATAAATAAATTGGTGGGTTAGTAGCACCTGTATTATCTTTTTTATATACTCCATGCACTGCAAGTGTTTCAATAGACATTCTTTTATCCATAATATCACCTTCTTTATTTTACTACCTGCTTATTTATTAGGATAAAAAGAAAAGGACTTTAAAAAAAAGAACTTATCTCTCCCCCAATAGGAGCAGGAATTAGCACCATCTGTTTTATAAAGAATAAAACCGGTTGCTGCAGCTTCAAAGGGCCTGTCCCTCCACTGCTCACGATAAGATATTAAATATTATATGATTTATAACTATATGTCAAGATAAATAATAAAAGGCAAATATATAATCAAATAATCTACTAATTTTTTATATTTCTGTAAAAGCGTTTTCTATGTGGGTGATATTATCGTTATCTATGGATATTACATCAAACCGAACTAAGAATTTTATGTTATATTTATTTATATAATAATTTGTTGTCTGTATTATCTTTTTTTGTTTTCTATAATCTACTGCTATATAGCCACTACCAAATTTATTATTTTGCCTATACTTTACTTCTATAATTATAAGTGTATTTTTATGTTCTGCTATTATATCTATTTCACCATATGGGCATCTATAATTTCTTTCAATTATCCTATATTTTTTCTTTTTAAGGAAGTTGCATGCTGTATCTTCTCCCTTTTTACCTTTTGATTTATTTTCCATATTCATGTGATACTATATTTTTTAAAAAACTTCTTCTATGTACTAAAGTTATACCATACTGTTTTATTGCTTCAATATGCTCTTTCGTGCCATAACCTGCGTTTTTTTCCCATTTGTATTCTTTATATATTAATGATAAATTATCCATTAAGTTATCTCTATATACTTTTGCAATTATTGATGCTGCTGATACTTGAATATATGTATCATCTGCTTTATTTGGGTGTATATAGTCCCCTTGTATATGGTTTAGTTTTACAGCATCCACAATTAATTTATCATAACTATGGTTAAGCCGTGATAAAGCTAGGTGCATAGAATGTTTTACTGCGTTTAATATGTTTATTTTATCTATTATAATAGGACAAACCACACCTATTCCATAAGCTACTGCGTTCTCTAATATTACAGGGTATAACTCCTGCCGTTTCTTTTTGGAAAGTTTTTTAGAATCTTTTATTTCTTTATTATAATAATCTTCATGAAATATTACAACAGCAGAAACCACAGGGCCTGCAAGACAGCCCCTGCCTACTTCATCACAACCTGCTATGAACATTGTTTTTTTGCCAAAATACCACGTTCAAACCAGTCAATAACATTTTCTAACCCTTCCCCAGTTTTACATGATATATTAAAATTTTCTAATGTGCTTTTTATTTTTTTGGCGTTAGTTACTGCCTTTTCAATATCAAAATCCACATATGGAGCTAAATCTATTTTATTAATTATAAATATATCACCAGCATAAAACATAGTAGGGTATTTTAGTGGTTTATCATCCCCTTCTGTTACTGATAATAGCACAATATTTGCGTCCTGCCCTAAATCGTATTCTGATGGGCATACAAGGTTACCTACGTTTTCTATAATTAATAAATCTAAATTATCACCATCTACTAATGGCAACTTTCTTTCAATCTCTAATGCTTCTAAATGGCAGGCACCACCTGTTTGTATTTGCACAGCTTTCACACCTACTTTTTCAATACGTTCTTTATCGTTTTCTGTCTGCAAGTCGCCTTCTATTACTGCCACATTATATTTTTTTGATAATGCACCTAATATTTTTTCAAGCAAACTTGTTTTGCCACTTCCAGGAGATGACATAATATTTACAGTAAATGTGCCATTTTTCTTAAACCTTTCACGGAGTTCTGCTGCGTCCATATCGTTTTTTGATAATACTTTTTGGTTTATTTCTATTTTTTCCATAATATACTTCCTTAATCTACATCTATATATGCTATTTCTAACTCGTTACCTGTTAATATTTTTACTTTACCAGAATTACATTTTGGGCATAACACAAAATAACCCTCTAGCTCTGATTCATAACCACAGTCCTCACATTTTCCTGTTAAGGCTACTTCAAAATATTCAAATGTGGAATTGGCTGCTATTGTATCCACCTTTAAAGCATCAAACGCAAACCGTAATGAAGCCTCATCAATAGCACTCATTTTACCTATTCGCACTGCTATATTATTTATAACTTTTGCACCTTTTTCTTCTGCTGTTTTTACTGCTATTTCCAAAATATTTTGGGCAATCCCTGTTTCGTGCATAATTACTTCCTATTATTCATTTGCTTCTTAATATAACTTATTTTTACTTTTTTTGACAAGTATATTTTATTTGTTATTGCAATTTTTTATACAACATTTATATTATAAATCATATTAGTATAATAGGGCATATATTTATGGATAAAAGTATGTTACTTAATAATTTAGATAAACTTTCTACCACATCTTTAGGAGCTTTAAGAATTAAAAGAAACCTTTCCCTTACCACAGAAAATGTAGTAGAACACTGCAAAAATTTAATACTTTCTCCTAATGCTTATATTTATAAAAAAGGTAAAAATTTTTATATAAAAAGTAAAAGCGTTACAATTACTGTAAACGCGCTAACCTATAATATTATTACAGCCCATAAAACTTATAATTTAATTTAGTGTAGTTATATTTATTAAAATAAATCTATATCCACATTTATTTTTTCGCCGGTATAAAAAATATTATCTTGTTTACTATTATTGCTACCCATACCTTTTATATCAAGCAAATCTTCTGTTACTTCGTTTAAAAAATAATGGGAATTTCCTAACATATCCACCATTCCATAACCTACTGCAGATTGATATCTACTATATAATATAAGTTCATCCTTTGCTCTTGTTAAAGCTACATATAAACACCTGCGTTCTTCTTCTATACTTTCTTCTCCGTCCATTACTGCTCTTTTAGATGGATACATATATGGTGTAATATTTAGTATATGACAAATATTTGCTTCTAACCCTTTTGCTGAATGGATTGTAGAAAGAATAACATAATCATCTTCAATATTACCATTTTTTATTTTTGATTCAAGGGAAGGATCAAGTATATATTCTGCTATAAAATCACCTACACTATCTACATTTTTTGCTATTTCTTCTAATACTGCAAAATCCTGCTTTCTCCAATTTTGCCATTCTTCTTTATATATTTCTTCAAACCGTTTATCCATTAACAATAAAATATGCTCTATCATCTCCTGTGGCATATTAATATACTGTAAACATTCTTCTAATACTTTTGTTATTAGTTCATCATATGGTTTTTTTCTTAAAATATTTATAGCATCATATATATTTTCACAATTTACTGCTTCTTCTGTTAAACGCACTGCTGTCGTAGGGCCTATTTTATGAAATAATTGTAAATACCTATTCCATGCTAATTCATCTCTAAAATTTGAAACTATTCGCATAATAGATATTACATCTCTCACATGGCGGGATTTCATAAGGCTACTACCACCAAAAATTACATACGGTATTTTTTTTACAACACAAGCACCTTCCACCTGTCTTAATCCAAAAAGTGACCTACTTAATACTAAATGGCCACCATAACTTATATTTTTTTCCATAAAGTATGATAATATTTTATCAGTTACAAGGTTTGCTTCTGAATAATCATCATAAGTAAACTCCATAACAGGTTTTTCTCCACTACCCCTTATGGATTTTAATTCTTTATTATAATTATATTCTGATTTATTTAATAACCAGTTGGAAAGGTTTAATATTTCTGTTGTGGAACGGTAGTTTATGTTTAAGTATAACTTTTCAGACTGTGGCACTAAGTTTATAAAGTTATGTATTGTTTTAAAATCTGCCCCACGAAAAGCATATATAGATTGTGCATCATCTCCTACGCAAAATAAATGGCTTTTTTCATAAAAAGATTCTAGTAGCTGATATTGTAATGGATTAGTGTCTTGAAATTCATCCACTAATATATGGGTGTATCTTGAAGCAATATAATCTCGTGCTTCTTGGTTTTGTTTTAAACCATTAGCTGTTATATAAAGTAAATCATCGTAATCAAATATTTTATTTCTCTTTTTATAGTCAATATATGCTTTCATGATGTCAATATATATTTCTTTATATTCTTTTATATAATCTTCTGCTGATGATTCATTCATATTATTACATACAAGTCGCCTAATAGATTCTTCTACCTTTTTTCTTGTGTTAATAGTGTAGCTATACACACTGCTTATTTTAGTATATAATTTTTTATCTATGGTTTTATTATTTTTATATTTTTGGGTAAATAATATTTTAAATAAGTTTTCTGAATCTTCTGCATCTATTAAAGTATAATCTGACTGCTGAAATATCTGTGGATTATTTTTGATTATAGATATACACCAAGAATGAAATGTCTGCCCTGAAATATTTAAAGGAACACCCTGTGGTTGATAACATCTTATTCTCTCCACTATTTCCCTTGCAGATTTCCTTGTAAAAGAAAGTATTAATATTTGACTAGCAGGCACACCTTGAGAAAGTAAATATATTGCTCTTGCAATAATTGTTCTTGTTTTACCAGTGCCAGCTCCTGCAAGCACTAAAGCATGTTTTCCACTAAAAGTTGCTGCTGTTTTTTGTTCTTCGTTTAATGTTTCTAAAAAATCCATATTAACCTGTTTATATTAATTTTATACTTTTTTTATTATATTTTTTTCACCTTATTATTTATAATATAACACGCTTTTTTATATAATAAACTATATATTTTAAATTAATATATATTTTTTAAATTATTTAATATTTTTTGTAACAGAATCCCTTATGATTTCTTTTAAAACTATATTTTTTTACTAATTTTTTTATATTAACTTATTGCTTTATTTATAATAAAGAAATACAGTATATTATCTATTTTTATATTTTAATTATTTTTATTTCTTATATAGTTTTATTTTTAATACATTTTATTTTTGCATAATTTTTTTACAATACAGCTTTATCCACTAATTTTGCCATATTTATATTTATTCCTTAAACAAATTTATAAATAAATATGCTATATTTTTATAAGTTTTATAATTTATAGTGTTCCATATTTTCTCATACATCTTTTTAAAATATTTTTATACTTTAAATCTCTAAATTATATATTATCTTTTTTAAGTTTTTTTCCATCTTTATTTATACGGTTATAAAATAACTATACTTTTAATATATTTACTTTAATAATTAAGTGCGTCATTAATTGTCGGATATTTTAGTTTTTAAAAATTATAGGTTTTAAAAAAAACAAAAAGCCCTTCTTATAAGGGCTTCCTGTTTTAAGCATTTTTGTAGCTTTTTTGAAGTTTTCTTTGTAACTTCTGCTGTTTACGGCGTGCTTTTAAAAGTTTTTTACGTCTTACTTCTGTTGGTTTTTCATAGTAAGCGTGTTTTTTGATTTCACGAATTAAACCTTCGCGTTCAATTTTCTTTTTTAAAAGTTTTAACGCCTGGTCGACATTGTCGCCGTCCACTCTTACAACTGCATTTACTGCCAAGTGGATCACCTTCTTTCTTAGTTTATTTTAGAACAAGCTCTCTCACTTCTTCAAAAGTAGAAACCAGCTTGAATTCCATTTCATTTCTAACATCTTCTGGAATATCCGTCAAGTCTTTTTCGTTTTCCAAAGGACAAATTACTGTTTTTATACCTGCTCTATGGGCTGCTAATACCTTTTCTTTTAAACCACCTATTTGTAAAACTTTTCCACGTAGAGTAATCTCCCCTGTCATAGCTATTTTACAATTTGCAGGTTTTTCTGCAACTGCAGATAATATAGCCGTAGCCATTGTAATACCTGCTGATGGGCCGTCTTTTGGAACAGCACCTTCAGGAACATGTAAATGGATATCAAATTCTTTAAACTTGTATGAAGGCACTCCCATTTTACCTGCTACACTTTTCACAACTGAAAAGGCAATATTTGCTGATTCTTTCATTACATCACCTAACTGACCTGTAACTACCAACTTTCCACTGCCTTCAAAAAGTGCCACTTCTATTTGTAATAAATCACCACCATACTGAGTCCAAGCAAGCCCTGTGGCTACACCTGTTTCTTTATCATCATAAACACTGCCTATTCTGAATTTTCTTGCACCTAAGTATTCTTTTGTTAATTCAGCATCTACTTCTATCTCTTTTATATTTTCATCTGTTACAAGCCTTTTTACACTTTTTCTAACAAGTGATGCTATATTTCTTTCTAATGACCTTACACCTGCTTCTTTTGTGTAATATGTTATAAGCTCCATAATAGCATCTTCTTTTATGGTTATTTTACCTTCTTCTACATTATGCTCTTTTAACTCTTTTGGGATTAAAAAGCCTTTTGCAATATGTAGTTTTTCCTGCTCTGTATAGCCTGAAAGCCTTATTACTTCCATTCTATCAAGTAATGGGGCAGGTATAGTTTCAAGGGAGTTTGCTGTTGTTATAAAAAATACCTTTGATAAATCAAGCTCCGTTTCCAAATAATGGTCCATAAAAGTGTTGTTTTGCTCTGGGTCTAAGGCTTCAAGTAGTGCAGATGCTGGGTCGCCCCTGTAATCTGAACCAATTTTATCTATTTCATCAAGTAAAAACACAGGGTTCATACTACCTGCTTTTTTCATTGACTGCACTATTTTCCCTGGTAAAGCACCTATATATGTTCTTCTATGGCCTCTTACTTCTGCTTCATCACGCACACCACCCATACTCATACGCACAAATTTTCTGCCCATTGCATTAGCTATGGATTTTGCAAGTGATGTTTTACCAACCCCCGGAGGGCCTACAAAACAGATAATAGAACCTTTCATATTTTCAGAATATTTTCTAACTGCTAAAAACTCTAATATTCTTTCTTTTGGTTTTTCAAGGCCATAATGGTCCTTATTTAAAACTTCTTCTGCATTTTTTATATCAATAATATCTTCTGTTTTAATATTCCATGGTAGGCTTATTATCCAGTCTAAATAGTTTCTTACAACTGTTGTTTCTGCACTCATAGGTGGCATAAAACGTAATTTTTTAAGCTCTTTTTCTGCCTTTTCTTTTACCTGTTCAGGCATACCCATTTCTTTGATTTTTTGTTCAATCTCTTCTATATCTGCCTTATAATCGTCTTCTTTACCCATTTCTTTTTGGATAGCTTTCATTTGCTCATTAAGGTAGTATTCCTTTTGAGATTGGCTCATTTTAGCTTTTACTCTGTTTTTTATACGTTCATCTATTCTTAAAAGCTCAAGCTCTGTTTTTATAAGCTCTATAACTCTTTCTGCCCTTAATACAGGGTGGTTTATTTCTAAAACTGATTGAAAATCTTGTGCTTTTACTTTTAAATTAGACGCAATTAAAAAAGTGAGTTTTGCCATGTCCTCAGTTTGCACAATATTATTTAATACTTCTTGTGTAATACGTTTTGTCTGCCCAACATAGCTTTCAAAATTTTTAACAAGTATAAACCTAACAGTATCTATTTCTTCTTGGTTACAAAATTCGTCCTGTATCCATTCCACATCTGCAAAATAACATTCATCATCTAACACTAAATTATTTAATTTTGCACGTTTAAGACCTTCTATTAATACTTTCACATTTCCGTCAGGTAGTTGCATTGTTTGTAATACCCTTGCAACTATACCTATTTTATTTAAGTCATCTATTTGAGGGTTATCTGTTACTGCTTCTTTTTGTAATGTTAAAAACAGCTTTTTATCTGTGGAGTTAGCAATGGTTAGTGCTTTTACAGAACGTGACCTGCCTACAAAAATAGGCACTATCATATGTGGAAAAACAACCACATCACGTAAAGGTATAACCGTAAACTGTTCTTTATGATTCATATATTAATAACCTTTTATTATTTTTTATGCAGTTTCTTTACTGCTATCTTTCTTTTCTTTTTTTTCTTGCTGATTATCTGTTTCTTGGTCATCAATTTTAACCAATACAGGCTCAGCACCCTCAGTTACAACTTCTTCGTTTATTATACATTCACGAATATTACCTGCTTCTGACGGTATTTTATACATAATATCAAGCATAGCATCTTCAAGTATTGACCTTAAACCCCTAGCCCCTGTTTTTCTTTTAATCGCAAGTTTTGCCACTGCTCTTAATGCGTTTTCTGTAAAAGTTAATTTTACATCATCAAAATTAAGCATTGCTTCATACTGTTTTACAAGTGAGTTATGTGGCTCTACAAGTATTCTTATAAGTGCATCTTCATCAAGCTCATCTAATGTTGCATTTATAGGAAGTCTGCCTACAAATTCTGGAATAAGCCCATATTTTACAAAATCATCTGGTTCAAGCTGTGCTAAAAGCTCCATACGTTTCATATTTTTTGCGTTTGTATTTTTTTCGCCTTCTATTGCACCAAAACCTAATGTTTTTTTACCTATTCTACGCTTTATAATTTCTTCCATACCGTCAAAAGCACCACCACATATAAATAATATGTTTGTAGTGTTTACTTGTATATATTCCTGCTGAGGGTGTTTTCTGCCACCCTGTGGTGGGATATTTGCAACAGTGCCTTCAATAATTTTTAAAAGTGCCTGTTGAACACCCTCCCCTGATACATCTCTTGTAATGGAAGGACTATCGCCTTTTTTAGATATTTTATCTATTTCATCTATAAAAATTATTCCACGTTCTGCCATTTCCACATTAAAATCTGCATTTTGTAACAGTTTTAATACAACGTTTTCCACATCTTCCCCAACGTATCCTGCTTCTGTTAATGTAGTGGCATCTGCTATGGCAAATGGCACATGTAAAAGCCTTGCTAATGTTCTTGCTAATAAGGTTTTACCTGTCCCTGTGGAACCTATTAATAAAATATTACTTTTTTCAAGTTCCACATCGCTTTTTGAGGCATACTGAATGCGTTTATAGTGGTTATATACTGCAACACTTAATATTTTTTTAGCAGCATCTTGGCCTATTACATACTCGTTTAATTTTTTATGAAGTTCTTCCGGAGTTGGTAACTCCTCCATATTTTCATCTTTATCTTCTGTTATATCTATAATTAAATCTTGACAAAGCTTAACACAGTCCTCACATATATATGTTCCTTCCTTCTGCCCTGCTATTAATTTTTTTACTTCGTTACGACCTTTGTTACAAAAGGAACATTGAACATCATCTTCTATTTTAGACATTATATCCTCCAGCAGTTACCTGCTATCTTTTTACTTAAATTTAATTATTATTTATCTAATCTATACCAATATAGTATATACTTAAAATATTGCAATAAAAGAATAATGATTTATACAATATTTTCTAATATTTAGCAAAAAAGCCACCTGAAAAGATGATATAAAATATCTCTAATTTAGGTGGCTTATATTTTTTATTATAGTTTATATTAAACTCTTTTTTCAAATACGTTATCAATTAAACCGTATTCCTTAGCTTCCATACTACTCATAAAGTAATCTCTTTCTGTATCTTGAGCCACTTTTTCATATGGTTGGCCTGTTTTTTCTGCAAGGATTTTGTTTAAATGCTCTTTCGTTTTTATAATTTCGTTAGTTTGGATTAAAATATCCGTTGCCTGCCCTCTAAAACCACCTGACGGTTGGTGAATCATTACTCTTGCATTAGGAACAGCAGAACGTTTGCCCTTTGCACCTGCTGCAAGTAAAAATGCACCCATGCTGGCAGCTTGACCTAAACATATTGTAGCAACATCTGGTTTAATATAGTTCATTGTATCATATATCGCCATACCAGATGTGATTACCCCACCAGGAGAGTTTATATATAAATAAATATCTTTATCAGGGTCATCTGCTTCTAAAAATAAAAGCTGTGCACATATAACATTTGCTACTTGGTCGTTTACTTCTGTGCCAAGAAAAATAATCCTGTCTTTTAATAAACGAGAGTAAATATCGTATGAACGTTCGCCCCCTCT
The DNA here is from genome assembly GCA_937890655.1 of uncultured Mucispirillum sp. GTDB lineage: Bacteria > Chrysiogenota > Deferribacteres > Deferribacterales > Mucispirillaceae > Mucispirillum. The sequence goes on from CALADT010000261.1 coordinate 10,956, forward strand.
ACCTGTTTGCTCTATAACATATGGAACATAGTAACTCATATATCACCTATATACTATTCTGCACTATCTTCTTTTTTCTTAGTTGTTCTTTTTGCTGGTGCTTTTTTTGGTTTTTCTTCACCTGCTGTTTCTTTAGCTGTTTCTTTTTTAGCAGTAGTTTTTTTAGCTGCAGGTTTTTTCTTTTTATCATCATCTTCTTTAGCTGATTCTTGGTTTTTAGCCTGCTCTGCTATTTTATGTGCTTCGTATTCTGCTTTTGTCATCTTAGATTTTTTAGCTTTATTTACACTTGCTAAAAATTTATAAACTTTATCGCCTAACACTTCGTTTCTAACAGCTTCCATTTGCATTTGTGCTTCTAATTCTTTTTTAAGCTCATCCACTGTTTTACCTTGAAGTTCTGCATGGAAAGAAAGATATTTATCCACATCTTCGTTTTCTACCACAAGGTTTTCAAGTTTTGCTACTTCGTTAATTGCAAGTGCTTGTTTTACTTGCTCCTCTGCTTGAGAAATATAACGTTGTGCCATCATTTCAAATGATATACCAACTTGTTCAGGGTTTAAGCCCATTTGGTAAAACTGGTTCATTGCGTTATATGCTAACCTATCAGTTTGTTCTTTTACAAAAGAATAAGGCACTTCAAATGGGTTTTCTTTTACTATTTGTGTTAAGATTTCACCGAATGCTTCCACTTGAGTAGCTCTATCTGCTTCTGTTTGGATACCTTTTTTAAGTTTTACTTTTAAATCATCAAGCCCTTTACTGTTAGGGTCAATATCTTTTGCAAATTCATCATCTAAAGCTGGTTTAATTTTTTCTTTTATTTCATGCACTGTTACAGTAAATACAACTTCTTTACCTGCAAGGTCTGCACTGTGGTATTCTTTTGGGAATGTTAAAGTTAAATCTTTTGTATCACCTTTTTTCATTCCTATAACACCATCTTCAAATCCAGGAATAAACTGGCCGCTACCAATGTTCAATGAAAAGGCTTTAGCTGTACCACCTTCAAATGCAACACCGTCTTTTTTACCTTCAAAATCAATAACAACCACGTCCCCATCAATAACATTATCTCTGTTTGTAACAGGTTCGTAAGTCATATCTTTTTCTTGTAAAGAAACAAGTGCATCTTCAATATCTTTATCAGTTACTTCCACTTCTATTTTATTAAAGTTAAAATCTTTATATTTTTCTAAATTAAGTGTAGGAAAAACATCTACCCTTGCTGTAAATGTAATAGGTTTATTTTCTTCAAATACAACATCTGATATATGTGCCTGAGATATAGGTGTAACATTATTAGATGTCATAGCATCTTGAACAGCTTCATTTATTACTTTTTCAATAGCTTGAGATTTAATTTGATGAGAAAATTGTTTTCTTGCCACTTCTCTAGGTGCTTTTCCTGGACGGAAACCGTGTATTTTTGCTTTTGGTAACAGTTTATCTAACTCTTTATCTGCTGCCTCCTCAAATACTTCATATGGTATTTCAACCAATAATTCTTTTTGAGAATGTTCTGCATCGTTCACTTGAACTTTCATAAGGACTCCTTATAATTTTGTGTAATATATATATTTGAATTACAAGACAAAAAAAGAGCGGGTGACGGGACTCGAACCCGCGACCTCAACCTTGGCAAGGTCGCGCTCTACCAGCTGAGCTACACCCGCATTTAACTATACAAGATGATAAAAAGTGCGGATGAAGGGACTCGAACCCCCACGCCGAAGACACTAGATCCTAAGTCTAGCGCGTCTACCAATTCCGCCACATCCGCTAGTTATTATTTATAAGGGTGGATAACGGGGCTCGAACCCGCGACAACAGGAGCCACAATCCTGGACTCTACCAACTGAGCTATATCCACCATACTTCTAACTGGTTACTTCCGTTAGAGTAAAATTTTTTAATATATTTTTTTTCTTTTGTCAAGCATTAATTTAATAAATACATAATATACGCTTTTTTTCTACACTATTTTCGTTTTTTTTACTTTTCTTATACAAAAAAATATTATATATATACTATTATTTTTTTAAAAGGTTATATTGTGATAGACAAATTAAAATTACATATAGATAAGTTATATGTTCAAATATTACTTTCTATTATATCGGCTTTTTTACTTATTTTATCCTCTGCTGGTTTTGGGTATTCTTTTGCTGTTTTTATAGCTTTTATACCATTACTTTTTGCACTTAATTCTAATAAACCATATTTTATTATTATAGGTATGGTTACAGGGTTTTTATATTTTGTAGTATGCCTTTCGTGGATGGTTATAACTTTTGGCTATTTTGGTGGTGCCCCTGTTGTTGCTGCTTTTGGGTTACTTATACTTATTTCTATTTTAGGTGCTTTTTTCTTTTTTGTGCCATTTACTTTTATTTATGCAAAATATACAAAAAACCCCATTATTATTTCTCTTGTATTTGTTTTACTTGAAGCTATAAAAGGCACTTTCTTTTTTGGGGGTGTGCCTTGGCTTAATTTAGCACAATCTCAGTTTCAAAATTTATTTATTTTACAATCTGTTTCTGTTTTTGGAGAATACGGGCTTTCTTTTTTAATTATACTATTAAATATTTTTATATATAATATTATAACAAACTATAAATTGAAAAAAAATTATATAATCACAGCTATTATTATATTAATTATGGTTATGCCTTCCATTTATAGATATCTTTTTCCTATTCCTGTAAATGATACAAAAAAAATTGCAGTAATTCAGCCTGGATATTCTCAAGAAGATAAATGGGACGATAATAAAAGGCTTGCCATAATAAACAATATCCATATGCAACTTTTAAGTGCTTATAATGAAAATGTAGATTTAATTGTTCTACCAGAAAGTTCATACCCTGCAAGAGTATTAGATACACCTATTATAACTGATGTGCTAAAATTAGTTTCTGCAAAAACACCTATTATTTTAGGCACAGAAAGAAGAATAAAAACTGAAGAAGATAAAATAGGAAAACTTTACAATACTATGGTTTTAATAGATAAAGGTTATAATTTAACTTTTTATGATAAAAGGCACTTAACTCCTTTTGGAGAATATTTTCCGTTTATTACTATTTTAAGGCCTGTAAAAGAATTCTTTTTCGGTAAAGGCACTATGTTTTCTGCAGGGGAAAATCCTGTATTATTAACAAGCAGTAATAATATTAAACTTGGGCCTGTAATATGTTTTGAAAGTGCTTTTTCTAACCTTGTTAGAGATAATATACTACTTGGAGCAAATACTTTAGTTGTAATATCTAATGATACATGGTTTGGAAAAAATCAAGGTAGAATACAGCATTTAGCAGTGGATACAATTAGGGCTGTTGAATATGGCAGAGCAATTTCAAGAGCTACTCAAGATGGTATATCTGCTTTTATTTTACCAAATGGTAAAACACCATTAAAACAGCAAAACCCTCAGCCTGATGTTTTAATATATAATGTGCCACTTAGTGATTTTAGAACATTTTACAGTATATTTGGTAATATTTGGATTGCAATAATTATTCCTTTGTTATATTATCAGATTAAACGAAAATATAAGGAGTAAGTTATGTTAGATTTAGGAATATTTAAAATTGATATATATGTCTCCTTAATAATGACAGTTATATTATTGTATAGTTTCTACTTTTCTGAAAAAAAATACTTTAATAAATTTGTGATTTCTGTTATTAATGTAGTTATAGTATCTTTTAGAGGCTTATATATGAAACGTAAAAATAAAACGGAGGATAACTAATGGGCAGCATAGGACCATGGCAGGTTATTATAATACTTGCAGTATTAGTGTTACTTTTTGGAGCAAAAAAACTACCACAAATCGGTAAAGGTATGGGCGAAGCACTTAGGAATTTTAAAAAATCTGTTAATGATGTAGATGATGCAACAGATATTACTCCTATTGCTCAAAAAAAATCAGAACCTATTACTAAAAACGAAAGTTCTGAAGAAAAAAAAGACGCATAGTTTTACTAATTATATAGTGGCGGTTTTTATGCCGCCAGTATGCAAAATATGAATAAATTTTATTTTGGAAGATATATCCAACAAGAAAACCCTTCTTTTATTCATAAACTTAATCCACTTATAAAATTTATTATTGTATCCATTTCTGCAACATGTATTTTCTATTTTGGCAGAGATATTTTTTCCTTTATTATATTAACTATAATTTGGGCAATACTTATAATTTTATCTGGTAATATTTTTTTACCTGCTTTAAAAAGTTTAAAATCATTTAAAGTTTTATATATTTTTATATTTATTACTGTATTATTTTTTGGAGAACAAGGTGATTTTCGTATATTGTTTACTAAAAACGATTTATTAAAGGCATTATCTTCTTTATATCAATTTGTTTTACTTATTGGTTTTTCTTCCATATTATCACTTACTTCTTCCCCTTCTGAAATTACAAAAGCACTATATTTATTTATAAAACCTTTAAAGATATTTAAAGTAAATGTGGAAAATATTGGGCTTTCACTTTTAATTGCCGTTCGTTTTATTCCACTTTTATTTGAAGAATCATCTAAAATTATTACGGCACAAAAACTTCGTGGTGTTTGGATTACAGATAAAACATTTAAAGAAAAAATTAAGTTTATATTAAATATTGATTCTCTTATTATACCATTATTTATACGAGTTTTTCATTACGCAGAACAGTTATCTATTACAGCAGAATATAGAAAAAATATATCTTTAGCTTTAAAACTTAATGCTTTAACAAAAAAAGATATTTTATTTTTACTATTATTTCTTATGGTTACTACTTTATTTTATGGGTTATATTATTATGGAAAAACAAAATCAATTATATTATAAAGCATGCTTATGCTCCTACTGTGGGGATAACTATAACGGCTGGCAGCGTCAAAAAAATGCAATAGGTATTCAAAATATTTTAGAAAATACTCTTTCTTCTTTATATAACCATGAAATATTAATTGCGGGTAGTGGCAGAACAGATACAAATGTTCATGCTTTAGGTCAAGTTTTTCATTTTTCATCTTCTAAATATTTTGATAATAAAACATTATTAAAAGGATTAAACGGTTTACTTCCTGATGATATTGTTATTTATGATATTATAGATGTAAACAACCTTTTTCATGCTGGTAAATCTATTATTTCTAAAACTTATGAATATAAAATACTTAATACCCCTGTGAGAGACCCCTTTTTACTTAACCGTGCTTTATGGGTTCGTAAAGAAATAAATATAGAAAACTTAAAAAATATTTTAAAAGAGTTTGAAGGCACTCACGACTTCCACTCTTTTTGTGTAAAAAAAACAAAAAAAGAAAATACTGTTCGCACAATTAATTATATAAGTATAGAAAAAAATAACAATAATATTTCCATACTTATAAATGCTAATGGCTTTTTACATAATATGGTTCGTATTATTATTGGCACGTCTTTAAAAATGGAAAAAGATAATATTCATTATAGCCACATAGCAAATATTTTTAATAGTAAAGATAGACGTTGTGCTGGCCCTACTGCCCATGCTTATGCCTTGTATCAAAAAGAAGCAATTTATAATAATGAAAATATAGCAGGACTTATGGGTATTCCTGAAAAATATAGGGTGTAGTTTTATTATATTGTTCTTCTGCTTATTTATATTATAATTTAACTAATTTTTTTATAATATAATTATTTAAAATTTAATATTTTATATTTTTTATATAAAATATTTATGCTTTTTATTTTATTATTTTTTTTAGTGTATTAAGGGTAATTATAAAAGTTCTATTTTTAAGTTACATACTATTCGTTTTCTTCTATATGCTTTCTACATATTATTATCTATTCTTTAATTTATTTTAATCCATACATTTTTTAAATTATTAAAGTAGCTTTAACCTATTTTATTTATATATTTTCCTTGTTATTATACTTTATTTCTATACTTTACTATTTATTTTTTACTTTATATATCCATATATATATTTTTTTTATAAATTGCTATAATGATATATTTTTTATAACTTAAACTACTTCTTATTTCCATACTTGCTTTATGATTTTTTTTATAGTTTTACATATTTTATCTTAAATTTTTAAAAATATTTTTTTACTACATGATATCTTTTTTATTATATATATAATTTTAAGGTTTAAGGCTATATGTTGCTGTATTTTCTTTCATTTTTAATTTATTGTTTTCGATAATTTGAATATTATTATAAGGTGTTATTTTATTAAAAGGTATTTTTTTCATTATATTTATATATTTTTATATAAATATTAACATGTTTTTAACTCTATGGGAACATTTCTTTAAAAAATGATTTTTTCTTTTCTTCTTTTTGTTGTTTTGGTTTTTCTTTTTCTTCTTTTTTAGCTACACTTCTACTTACACTACTACCACCATTCATATTTTCAAGTGGTAGTTCATGGATTGATACGGAGATACTATTTTCATCTATTTCTGCTATTTCTGATACAAGTGATATTAATTCGTTTATTAATTCTTTTTTTCTAGCTTGTGATATACTAGGTATATCTAGTGAAATATGTGCCATAATATATCTCCTTAATAATATATTTTATAAATATATAGCCTTATCTTTTTATAACTCTACGTGGTTTTGCTGTACCGTCGCTTGGTTCTAATATACCACGAGACTCCATCATTTCAACTATTCTTGCAGCCCTATTATAACCTATTTTAAACACTCTTTGTATCATTGATATTGAGGCGGTGCCTTTATCTGTTACTAAATCCACTGCTTCTTGATATAAAACATCTTCATCGCCTTCATCTTGAGTGCTACCACCTTCTTTTACTTCCTGCACCATAGCCATATTATATTCTGGTTCGCCATATTCTTCTTGTAAATATTCCACAATACCACGAACTTCTTCATCTGATACAAAGGCACCATGAATACGAAGTGCATCGCTTGTTCCTGGTGGAATAAATAAACTATCACCCATACCAAGAAGTGTATCGGCACCGTTTTGGTCTATAATAACTCTTGAGTCATTTCGTTGAGATACTTTAAACGATAACCTTGCTGGCATATTTGCTTTAATAAGCCCTGTTATAACGTTAGTTGTAGGGCGTTGTGTAGCAATAATTAAATGGATACCCACAGCACGTGCCATTTGTGCAATACGTGCAATACTCATTTCCACTTCTTTACCTGCAACCATCATTAAGTCTGCAAATTCATCTACTATGACTACTAAATAAGGCATTTTTTCTGCCTCATCGTCGCCTTTTATTATTTCGTTATAACCATCAAGGTTTCTTACTTTTTTCTCTGCAAGAAGTGTATATCTTCTTGTCATTTCTGCTACTACATTTTTTAAAACACTTGAAGCAAGACGCGTATCTGTTACAACTGGCGCCATTAAGTGTGGAATACCGTCGTATATACTTAATTCCACCATTTTTGGGTCTATCATTATAAACTTAACTTCATCAGGAGATGCTTTATATAATATGGAACATATCATTGTATTAATACCAACAGATTTACCACTTCCTGTTGTTCCTGCCACAAGTAAATGTGGCATTTTTTTAATATCAGACATATATGGTTTTCCCACAACATCCTTTCCTAAAGCAACTGTTAATGGAGATGAACTGTTTTTAAATTCCGGTGTTCTTAGTAACTCTTTTATGGATACAGCCTGCCTATTTTTATTAGGGATTTCTATACCTACTGCATTTTTTCCTGGAATTGGCGCTATAATCCTTATAGATAAAGCACTTAAACTTAAAGCTAAATCGTTTTCAAGTGATGCTATTTTTGAAACCCTTGTGCCTGCTGACGGTTCAAACTCAAACATTGTAACAACAGGCCCTGGTTGTATTGCTCTCACTGTTCCTGATATACCAAAATCAAGAAGTTTTTCTGTTAAAAGCTCACCTTGTGCTTTCATTTCTTCTTCACTTGCTATATCTACTTTTACTTTACTGTCATGAAGTATATCCATAGGTATATTATAATTTGTAATAAATACGGATTTTGTTTTCTCCATTTTACCTATTTCAATTTCTTCATTATGTTCTATTTGTTTTTCTTCATGTATGCTTGATTGAATATTACTTACATCATCTTCTTCTTTTTCATCATTATTATATGCTTTTCTTATTTCTATAGGTTTTATACTATCTTCTTTTTCTTCTATAACTTTTTCTTCATATGATGGTTCTATTACTTCTTCTACTTTTTCTTCCTTTTCATTTTCTTTTACATTTTCAATATCCACATCTATTATGTTACTATCATCATTTTCATGGCTGCTGCCTAAAAATTTAATACTTGTTATTGCTTCAAGCTCATCTTTATCAAGCAGGTTTTCACTTTTATTATTTTCTAATGATGCCTGTTTTACATCTTTATTCTCTTTCTTTAATATTATTTTTTCTTTTATATCTTTAAAATATAATGATACTCGTTCCCTAAAAGTTACACCGTCATCTTCTTCATCTTCTATAATATATTCTTCATCTTCATTTTCTTTATATTCTTTTTTACTACCACTTATAAGGTTTTTTATAAACATAAAGAACCTTTTTATATTACCAAAAAGCACTCTAAAACCATGACCCATATCAGAAAAAGATATGGAAAAAAGTAGCATACTAAAAGCAATACATAAAACTAGAAATACTATTATACCACCAACTTTACCCATAAACGATAGTATAAAACTACTTCCTAATGCTCCTAATGTTGCTCCTGCTGGTTGCCTTGTGAAATAAAAATCCATGCCACCTACTAATCCACTGATTATAGATAAGCTGATTATTACACCTATTCCGTATGTAAAACCTAAAATTGGAGCCATCATAAATGTAAGCCCTTTTTTATATCTATACATTAATAGTGATAAGTAAATTGATAGAAATGGAATAAATAACGCAGTCCAACCAAAAAGCAACCCTAAAAAGTCTGCCACATAAGCACCTACTTTACCAAAAAGGTTACTTGTTTTAACATCGTCATATCTTGAAAACTCTATTGTAGAATACCCTGGGTCTGTTTCTGAATATGATAATAAGGATAAAAGAAAAAATATGGCTATAAGCCCAAAAAATAGTAAAAGAATATCCGTTGATATTCCTTTATTATTTGATTCCACTATTTTATTTTTATTTTCTCTTTTTACACTTGTTTTACGTTTCTTCATAAAAATATAACCACTGTCAACCCTATCACTAAACAATAAATTGCAAATATTTTAAGCTGTGCTTTTCTTATAAACTCCATCATTACGCCAATAACTAAAAATCCAGATATAAATGCTGCTATCATTCCTGCACTATATGGAATTAAAAGCTGTTCATTAATAACAGTTAAGTCTTTTATCTGCAATATTAAAGCACCTAATATTGCTGGCACTGATAATAAAAATGAAAACTCAGCAGCTTCCTGCCTTTCTATACCTAACATTGTGCTAACGGCTATGGTTGTGCCACTTCTTGATATACCAGGAGTTACTGCAAGCCCTTGTGCTATACCTATTAATAAACTTCTCTGCATATCTATTTTATCTCTACCATTAAATTTATCTGATATAATTAATAATAAAGATGTTACAATTAAAGCATAGCCCACAAATAATATATTACTAAAATAACCTATAATATATTTTTGAAATAATAAACCAATAATTGCAGTTGGTATAGATGCTAAAATTATACCCCATAAAAAACGTTTGTTTTCAAAATATTCTTTTTGATATCTTTTAAAAAATATACCAAAAAATGCTTGAATAATTAAAATAACTCGTTTTCTAAAAAATATTAGCACTACTAAAAGAGTAGCTACATGCACCATTATATCAAATAATAAATCAGGTTCAGACATTCCTAGTGTATATTTTCCGATTGCTAAATGACCGGAACTACTAACAGGTAAAAACTCTGTCAACCCTTGTAAAATACCTAATATTACTGCATCAATTATAGTCATTACTTTTTGCTCCACTATACTGTTATTATTTCTATTACTGGTTTTTTATTAAAACGTTTTTTAAAAAATCGCTTTATTATCACTTCTGCATAGGTTTTAAAATCTTCTTGTTCTGAAATATCATTATAATTTATAAACTGTTCTATAAGTGTTTCCTTATATTCATCTTGCAAAATAAAACCTGTTGTTTTTATAATAATATTTTCTTTTTCTAAAATATTAGATTTTCCTGCCGTATTTACTACCATAATTATACCATTAATTGCAAGTCTTTTTCGCATTTTTAACTTATCAATATCTAATATTTCATTCATATTTATATCTACATAATGTTTTCCTACTGGTATTTCTTCTTTACATATTAATGATTTATTTTCAAAAATTAGCTTTTCTCCTGATAAGAAAAAAACTACTCTTTCTTTTTCCATACCTTGTTCATATGCTAAATTTTTATGGCTTACTAAATGCTGTATTTCTCCATGTATTGGCACAAGGTATTTTGGCCTTAATATGTTTAATAATAACCTGCCGTCTTCTTTTGCACTGTGGCCTGAAACATGTATTGGTAAATCATCTACCGTTATAACATTGCCACCCATTTTATATATGTTATTTATTATTGATATAACTTTATGTTCATTTCCTGGTATTATTCGTGTTGAAAAAATAAATGTATCATTTTCTCTTATTTTTATATTAGAATAATCCTGCTCTGAAATTCTTGATATTACACTCGCCTGTTCCCCTTGTGAACCTGTTGCAATAAAACAAAGCCTATTATCTTCCATTTTTTCCATTTGTTTTCTTGTTACAAGTATATTATCATCATATTTTAACTTGCCATACTTTCTTGCTGTATCCACATTTCTAATTAATGATGAACCTTCGAGCACTATTTTTCTATTATGTTTTTCTGCCTCATTAAATACAGTTTGCAATCTTTCAGTATTTGATGCAAATGTGGTAAAAAATATTCTCCCACTGGCTTTTTCAAATACTTTTCCTATATTTGCTACAACTTCCCTTTCCCCTTTTGTAAACCCTTTTTTTACTATGTTTGTGGAATCAGCAAGTAAACAATCCACACCCTCCATACCTACATTTACAAATTCAGATACAGGAAAAGGGCTACATGTTACAGGGGCTGTATCTATTTTATAATCTGATATATGAAAAAAAGTAAACTCATCTGCCACCTTCAACCTTATACCATATGTACCATGTATAGAGTGGCTTATAGGAATAGGCAGAATATTAAAATCTCCCCATTCAAATGATTTAAAATCATCTAAAAATACTTTTGATGGCTCTATATTAAATTCTTTTAACCTTTTTATCATTATATCATAAGAATATCTTCCTGAAGCTACTAATATATTTGGATATTGTTTTAATAAAAACCCTACTGCACCTATATGGTCTTCATGGGCATGGGTAATTATTAGAAGTTTTTCTTTTTCTTTTATTTCTTCAAGGTATGAAAAATCTGGAATAATAAAGTCTACTCCCGGTTCATCACTTTTAGTAAACTTAACGCCACAGTCTACTATTACTGCATATCTATCTGATTCATAGATATACATATTCATTCCTATTTCACCAGCACCACCTAAACTTGCGACAGATACTTTCATTAAGCTCCCTTAATTATTATGGAAGAAGCAAGAGCAGCTATCCCCTCTTTCCTACCTGTAAAACCCATTTTTTCCGTTGTTGTTGCTTTGATTGTTATAGATGTGGTTTTTATACCCATAATTTCTGCAAGAACCCTTTGCATTTCCGGTATATATTTAGCAAGTTTTGGTTCCTGTGCTATTATTTCAGAATCAATATGAGATATACGCCAATCATCATAATAAATCATTTCTGATACTTTTGCTAAAAGTATTTTAGAATCAATATCTTTATATTCATCTTCTGTATCAGGAAAAAGCATACCTATATCTTTTCCAAATGCAGGCCCTGCTAAACTATCAATTATAGCATGGATTAAAACATCAGCATCACTATGGCCTAACAGACCTTTATCATGTGGTATTTCTATACCACCTATTATTAGTTTACGAGATTCATCAAATCTGTGAGAATCAAACCCTATGCCACATTTAATATCCATAAATCTATACCTGTAATTTTATTATTTTTCTGTTGCAGGTTTTAAAACATATATAACTTTGTTGCCTTTAAAAATCTCTGATGCTTTTAAAAGTGACTCTTTATTAATATGTTTTTGCTGAACTAAATCAACTAATTTATTATAATAGTCTGCCCCTAACCCTACTGTTTCATAAAAAGCCATAGTCCATGCAAGACTGCTGTTTGACTGGTTTTCCATTAATGCTGAACTAGCCATAGATTTTTTTGCTTTTTCTATTTCTTTTTCCGTTATGGTTTTATCTAAATTTAAGTTTATTTCTTCCACTTTTTTTACTGCTTCATCAATATTTTCATAATCTAACCCCATAGATACAAAAAACCGTGATGAACAATATCTTGAAGGATAGCCTGCACCAACAGCGTATGCGTAACTTGAGTTTTTACGAATTTCTGTAAAATACCTTGAACTCATACCGCCACCTAAAATATCTGTTAGCACTTTTAGTTCTTCATAATTTTCTTGGTTTGCAGCAGGTGCTGTATAACCTATATATAATTTTGCTTGTTTTATTCTGTTATCTACTACTTCCACCCTTTTATCTTTTTCTATTACAGAGTGACTGCAATCATATACATATGGGCTGCCTTTTTCAAGCTGTGATAATGTGTTATTTAAATCATCTTGTAATTGTTTACTATAATTTCCAACTATTACAGCTACAATATATGATGATTTTATATTGTTTTTATAATATGCTTGAATATCATCATAAGTAATATTTTTTACACTTTTTTCTTCACCTTCTAAAGGCATAGCATAAGGAGTGCCTTCAAAAGCTAAAGCCATAAACCCGTTTTGTGCTATTAAGTTTGGGTTATCAAGGGAAGTGATTAATTCATCTATATGTTGTTTTTTTTCTCTATTAAATATTTCTTCATCAAATAATGGTTTTGTTATAAAATCATTAAAATCTGCATATACGTTATTTATTTTATCACTTGGCACACTAAGGCGAATTTCTAAAGCAAAAGGAGAAACTTTTGTGCTTATACTTCCACCGTAATATTCCACAGTTTCTAGTATTTTATTACTTTTTAGCCATACTTTACTAAAAAGTGTTCCTATGCCATTATTTTCTTTATTTTCATTAAATAAACCGCCTTTTACCATTAGCTGTATTGTTACTGTTTTAGTAAAATCACGCTCTTTAGTAATTAAAACAGCACCATTATCGTTTTTCATTTTATCTTTCTCCGCCATAAATATCATAACTGTCATATTAGCAAGCACTAATAATGCTATGATTATAATTAAAACCTTTAGCTTATTATTCATTTATTTCTCGTATATTTTGACTTTTCGTCCTATGATTTCTACTTTTTTATTTGCAATAAGTGATACTGCCTCTGAGTATGCTATATGCTCCTGTTTAAGTATTCTTTCTGATAAACTTTCTTCATTATCATCATCATAAACAGGCACAACTTTTTGTAATATTATTGCACCGCTATCCATACCGTCATCTACAAAATGAACGGTGCACCCTGCAACTTTTACTCCATACTCTAGTGCTTGAAGCTGTGCATGTAACCCTTTAAATGATGGAAGTAGTGCTGGATGAATATTTATGATTTTATTATTATATGATTCTATAAGGGTTGATGTTACAAGCCTCATATAACCAGCAAGACATATTAAATCAATATTATATGGTTTTAATAACTCTATAATCTCTTTATCGTATTCATGCCTATCTTCTCTATTTTTTGAAGGCAAAACGATTGTATCTATTCCTGATTTTTTTGCATACTCTAATCCCTTTGCATTAGGGTTGTTAGAAAATACAACTTTAATTTCAGCATTTTTCACTGTGCCATTTTTTATATTATTTTCTAAGGCAAGAAAATTACTTCCCCTACCTGATATAAAAACTGCTATATTAATCAAAATCAATACCTTTTATTTTAACTTCGTTATTGCCTTTTACTGTTTTACCTATTACATATGCGTTTTCATTATTGGCATTAATAATATCAAGCACATTATCTTTATCTTTTTCATCAACTATGAAAATATAACCTATTCCCATATTAAATACTCTATATAATTCCTGTTTTTCTATATTAGAAATTTCTTGGAATTTTGCTATAACATCTGGAAGTTCTACACTTTCCACATCTATTATGGCCGATATATTTTTTGGTAACACTCGTGGAATATTGTCATAAAAACCACCACCTGTTATATGCACCATACCTTTAACATTTACTTCTTCTAATACACTGCGAACTAATTTAGCATATATTTTTGTTGGGGTTAGTAGTGCTTCTGCAACAGTTTTGTTATTACAAAAAACATCGTCATACTTATATTTTTTTTCATTAAATATAACATTACGTAATAAAGAGTAACCGTTACTATGAAAACCGGAGCTTGATACACCAATGATTACATCGTTTTCTTTTATAGTAGAACCATCAATAATTTTAGCTTTATCCACTATACCTACTGCAAAACCTGCTAAATCAAAATCATCACCACTATATAGCCCTGGCATTTCTGCTGTTTCGCCACCTATTAAGGCACAGCCTGATTGCCTGCAACCTTCTGTAACACCAAGAATAACATCTTTCATAGTTTCAGGTATAAGTTTACCTACTGCCACATAATCTAGGAAAAATAATGGTTTAGCACCTGTAACTAATAAATCGTTTATACTCATTGCCACAAGGTCTATACCCACTGTATCATATTTTTTACTAAGGAGTGCTACTTTTAATTTTGTGCCTACTCCGTCTGTGCCAGATACTAATACAGGTTCTTCCATATTTTTAAATTCTGCTAAACTAAAAAGCCCTGCAAAACCACCTAAACCACCTAACACACCATTTATCTGTGTGCTTTCAACTGATGTTTTTATAAGAGAAATAAACCTGTTACCTTCGTCAATATCTACACCACTGTTTTTATAATCTACTTTATGAGTTTCCCCGTTATTCTTCATCGTTTTTTAACCTTTCAATTTCTTCTTTAATATATTTTTCTGCAATAGCAGGCACAACATTTCTAACAACTTCTTTCATATTTTCTGCAATAACTTCTCTAACTGCTTCTTCTAAAAATGATTTATCTATGGCTGTTCCAAGCATTGCCATAATCTCATCTCTACTAATTGTTACAGTTATGCCACCAAACCTATTTTTGTTATCAATATTATATGTTTCTGCTTCTTTTATTTCGTTTTCACTTAATTTTGTTTCAATTAACCCAAGATTATCTTGCTGATTATGTTCCACAGTTAAGTTACTATTACTTTCTTCTTCCTGTAAAACAGGTTGTTCTTCTATTTCTTCTTCTATTGCAAGAGGTTCATCTATTACAGGCTCTTCCATTACAGGTTCTTCTACTTCTACTTGTTCAATAGGTTCTTCTATTTCTTCTACACTGTTTTCTTCCACACTAATTTCTTCAAGATTGCTTTCTTCTACAACCTCTTCTACTGTATTTTCAAACACAGGTGTTTCTGAAATAATTTCTTCTTCCATTAAATCTTCAGTTATTATATTTTCATCTTCTGCTATTTCTTCTGATAACTCTTCTGGTAATTCTTCTTGAACATCCATATTATCCATTACTAGTTCTTCAGCCACTTCTTCTTGTTTTTCTTCCATATTTGGTGCATCATTTAACCAATCATCATCTTCAAAAAGTGGTGATTCTTCCTGTGCTTTAACTTCTTCTTGTTCTTCTGCTGTATCCTTTATAGGCTCTACAATTTCTTCTGCTACTGCAGGTTCTATAATTTCTTCTGCTACTGCAGGCTCAATCATTTCTTCTGTTACTAATTCATCAGTTACTTCTTCTTGCATATCCATAACAGGTTCTACAATTTCTTCTACTACTGCAGGCTCTGTTATTTCTTCAGTTAATAATTCATCAGTTACTTCTTCTTGCATATCCATAACAGGTTCTACAATTTCTTCT
>CALADT010000262.1 GCA_937890655.1 uncultured Mucispirillum sp.
TCTATATTATTTTTTAATTTTTGATAGAACATTATTTCTCCTTAATTATAGTTGCATCTTTTGGAACTTTTTTATTAAATACTTTATCGCTTATTTTTTTATCCTGTTCCACATTTGTAAAAATAATCTCTGTTGTATTACCTGTATTATCTTTACTTTGTAATTTTTCTATGACACTATTATTAAAAACGATATTAATATAAATTACACCTGTATCAGATTTTGGTTTTAATGTTACCACGTTATTTTTTTGGCTAACACTAAAAGTAGATTTTATTTTTTGAAAATCCATAAGCACTTGTAAAAGTATATGTTCTTTTATTTCTTTAGAATTAATTTTTAAAAGCTGGTTATTTATTTCATCATAATAATCCACATTATCTTTTGTAACAAGATACCATGATGAATAAGGCTCAACATAATCCCATAAGGCTTTTTCTTTCATTTTTATATATACTTTTCCTGTATATTCATCATCTCCAAAATCTTTTAAAGTGTTTATCTGTTTAAAATCAGCAGTAAAAGTTTTTATATTTGCAATATTATCTAATAAATCTTGCTTTTTCTCTGCTGCAAAAACCACATTGAAAGATAATAAAATAATTAATGTTAATAATATTTTTTTCATATATCACCTTATATTATTGGTTATTAGAATTAACAGCACCATGGCAATATTTATATTTTTTACCACTACCACAAGGACATGGCTCATTTCTGCCTATTTTTGGTGCAGAACGTCTAACAGGTTTTTTCTGTTTAGATTCTTTTTCTAGTGTTCTTTTTTCCTGTAACTGTTTTTCATTTTCTGCCTGCATAAGACGTAGTTTTCTAGCGTTATCTGCAGCAGCTTCTTCAGGGGACCTTGTTTCTACCTGCACACGCATAATAAGTTCCACAGTTTCCCTGTTTATTCTATCCATCATATCTACAAATAGTGCATATGCTTCTTTTTTATATTCAATTAACGGGTCTTTTTGCCCATAACCACGTAAACCAACACTATCTCTTAAGTGGTCCATTTGTAAAAGGTGCTGTTTCCACCTGTTATCAAGGGTAGATATAAGAATATATTTTGCAAAATCTTGGAAATGGCCTTGAAATTCCTGTTTTCTTTCTGCAAAACGTTTTTCAAACATAGCATAAAGCTCGTTTTTTGTTACATCGTTTATTCTTGCTTCTGCATTTTTTAAATCCACTTTAAAACCAAATATTCTTTCAAATATTTTTTCTGCTTCTTCATAATTTGGGTTATTTGGTGTAATAAAATCTTCTAATAAAGCAGAAATAACACCTAAAGAATATTCTTCTATAAGTTGTTCTATATCATTACCTTTTAATATTTGGCTTCTTAAATTATATACAACTTTTCGCTGTGCGTTAGATACGTTATCGTATTCTAATAAGTGTTTACGCATTTCAAAATGGAAGGCTTCCACTTTCTTTTGTGCTCCTTCTATGGTTTTAGAAATAAGAGAAGATTCTATTTCTTCACCACGTTTTAGGCCTAATGTTCCCATAATACGTGAAAGTTTTTCTGCACCAAATTTTCTTAAAAGGTCATCTTCTGTGCTTAAATAAAACCTACTTTCACCATTATCACCTTGTCTTCCTGACCTACCACGCAACTGGTTATCAATACGTCTTGATTCATGACGCTCTGTGCCTAAAATAAATAAACCACCTAACTCTTGAACGCCTTCTCCAAGCTTAATATCTGTTCCACGACCTGCCATATTAGTAGCTATGGTAACAGCCCCTACTTTTCCAGCTAAAGCTACGATTTCTGCTTCACGTTCATGGTTTTTAGCATTTAAAACTTCATGTTTTATTTTTGCTTTTTGTAAAAGGCTTGAAAGAAGTTCACTTTTTTCAATGGATATTGTCCCAACTAATACAGGCTGACCTTTTTTGTGTAGCTCGCCTATTATTTTTACAATAGCCTCGTATTTTTCTTCTGCTGTTCTGTATATTACATCCGGCCTATCTATTCTGTTTACTTTTCTATGGGTAGGAACAGGCACAACTTCTAAATTATAAATAGTTTTAAACTCGTTAGCTTCTGTTAAGGCTGTCCCTGTCATACCTGATAATTTATTATACATTCTAAAGTAGTTTTGAAATGTAATAGAAGCATAAGTTTGGTTTTCGTTTTGAACAGTTACACCCTCTTTTGCTTCTAGTGCTTGATGAAGTCCGTCAGAATAACGTCTTCCTGGCATAAGCCTGCCTGTAAACTCATCTACAATTACAACTTCGCCATTTTGCACTACATAATCCACATCTATTTTAAAAACTGCATGGGCTTTTAATGAATTATTTACAAGGTGTAGGTTATCTACATTTTGGATATCAAAAAGGTTGCCTACTTTTAACCCTTCTTCCACAAAGTTTATACCCTCATCTGTTAAATCTGCAGATTTCCTTTTTTCATCAACTTTATAATGTTGTTCACTATTAAGTAGTTTTACTACATTATTTATTTTAATATAGTTTTCTGTTGTATTATCTGTTGGGCCTGATATAATAAGTGGTGTTCTTGCTTCATCAATTAAAATAGAGTCTACTTCGTCCACAATGGCAAAATTAAGTTCACGTTGCACATATTCTTCTATATCGTATTTCATATTATCTCTAAGATAATCAAAACCAAATTCGTTATTTGTGCCATATGTAATATCCCAGGCATAAGCCTGTTTACGACTTACATCGTTTAGTTTTACAGTAAACTCATCTTTATTATCCCATACAACTTGTTTAGAACCACTGCTTTGAATAATACCCACAGATAAACCAAGTGCTAAATATATTGGAGCCATCCATGATGCGTCACGGCGGGCAAGATAATCGTTTACAGTAACAAGGTGTGCCCCTTTGCCTTCTAAAGCGTTAAGATACATAGGAAGTGTAGCAACAAGTGTTTTACCTTCCCCTGTTTTCATCTCTGATATTTTACCAGAATGGAGAACATAACCACCCATTAACTGAACATCAAAATGACGCATTTTTAATATTCTATCACTTACTTCCCTAACAGTTGCAAAAGCATCAGGAAGTATATCATTTAAACTTTCTCCCTCATTAAGCCTTTTTTTAAATATAACAGTTTTATTGAAAAGTGTTTCATTATCAAGGTTTTTAAGTTCTTCCCCTGCATTATTAATTTTTGTAATCAATGGTTGCAGTTTTTTAAAAATTTTATCTGGACTAGGTGTAAATAATTTTTCCAATATATCTTTAAACATGGTTACTCCAAAATATATTATTTAAAAACAGTATAATATATTTTTTATATAATAAAATCAAGATATTAATATATAACTTGCATATTTTTTATAATTATTGCTTTTCTTTTAATATGGTTAGCATGTTTTCTTATATTTTTAATCTAATAAAATGGGTTTTTTATATATATTGTTTATATAGATGCAATACTATTTTTATTATGTATAATTATAATAGCTCATTTTTTTCTTACGTGGTTTTAATATAATATATTTAAAATAATCTGCTTTTTAATTTTTATGGTTAATAAGATTATTACTTGAAAACTATCCTTTATTGA
>CALADT010000263.1 GCA_937890655.1 uncultured Mucispirillum sp.
TCTATAATAGTTCTAATTGTTGCTGAATTATTTTTATTTATAGAAACACTATTTTTAGTAACTCTATAGTAAACTAATGGATATTCATAAAAATATGTATCATAAAGTAATAGAATTTGAGTATGGAAATGATAATCTTGTAATTGAAAAATACCATTAGGAATATTGATTTGATGTAAAACCGTTTCTCTTATAAATGCAGAACCTGGAGCAGGCATAAAGTTATTGAAAAAAAGTTTTGCTAAAACATTAAATTTATCATATTGGTATGGAGATTTATTATTTCTAATGAAGTAAAAAAAGAATGTATATTGGGATTTGTATTAAATATATGAATAACCGTTTGTGCATAATTATCCATTAAGATATCATCAGAAGCACATAAAGAAACAATTTTAGAAGAAGAATATTTAAATCCATCATAAATAGTTTTATTTATACCCATATTATAATTATGTGCATAAAGTTTAATACGGCTGTCTTTTAATTGATATTCTTTTACAATATTAATAGAGTTATCAGTGGAACAATCATCAACTATAACAAGTTCTATATCTTTTTCAGTTTGTGATATAAAACTGTTAAGAAAATCTATGATGTAAGGTTCATGATTATATGACGGACATACAATAGATAATTTAGGCATAATAACTCCAAAAATAAATAAAAACAATCTATATATAATAAACCTGATTTTAAAATAAAAAAAAAAGAATGTAAATATAATTTTAGAAAAATATTTATAATAATTAAATTTTCCATTTTCCACTCAACAAGCTATTGACAATTATATAATAATGCTAAATTCTAAATTGATATATTTAATGGTATAAACTAAAAAAGCAAAATAAATAATTAAGCAAGTAAAAGAAATTTTATAAATAAGAAATAAATGGAAAAGTTAAGTGTAATTGTGCCTGTATATAATATCCATATTCAAGATGATTTGTAGACAGTATTGTAAACCAAAAAGTTAAAATAATTAAATTTAATTATAGATAAATAAAGCGAATACACAATTTATAAAAGTTGATATTCAAAAAAACTAAATTCAATTCAATAAACTATTGACAATTTCATAACAATGCTACATTCTATATATAGATGAAAAAGTATTTTTTTCGGAGGTCAATGCAATGTCTAAAATAAGAGTGTTAATCGCAAAGCCGGGTCTTGATGGCCACGACAGAGGTGCAAAAGTTGTTGCACGTTCATTAAGGGATGCAGGTTATGAAGTAATCTATACTGGTTTACGTCAAACACCTGAAGCTATTGTAGCAACTGCTGTCCAGGAAGATGTTGATGCCATAGGTGTATCAATATTATCAGGGGCACATAATACTGTTTTCCCACGTATTATTGAGCTTTTAAAAGAAAAAAATGCATCAGATATTAAAGTATTTGGTGGCGGAGTTATTCCAGAGACTGATATTCCAGGGCTTTTAGAAGGTGGTGTAGGAAGAATATTTACTCCAGGCACTCCAACTGATGAGGTTGTAAAATACCTAGAAGAAAATATTACACCAAAAAGTAAAGCATAGTTAAAATAACAGATATTAATAACAAGGGGCAGTATGCCCCATTTTTTATAGGTGATTTATGAACGAATTTTGCCAAAAAGTGTTTAGTGGAGATGTTCGTGCTTCTGCAAGGTTAATGCGTTTAGTAGACGATAGAGTAGAAGGCTATGAAAAATACATGAAAGAAGTATGGAGAAATACAGGTAAAGCACATATTATAGGTATTACAGGTGCACCAGGGGCCGGTAAATCTACCATGACGGATAAATTAATATCAAAATATAGAGCTATGGGAAAAACAGTAGGTGTAGTAGCTATTGACCCAACAAGTCCATTTTCAGGTGGTGCTATATTAGGGGATAGAATAAGAATGTCTACCCATGCAACAGATGAGGGTGTTTTTATTCGCAGTGTAGGAGCAAGGGGGCATTTAGGTGGCTTATCTATTTCTACTATGGACATAGTAGCAGTTATGGACGCTATGGGTAAAGATGTTATTATAATAGAAACAGTAGGTGTAGGCCAAGACGAAGTAGAAATTGCCATGGTTGCAGATACATGTATTGTAGTAACAGTTCCAGGATTAGGAGATGATATTCAGGCAATTAAAGCAGGTATATTTGAAATAGCAGATATTTTTATTGTAAATAAAGCAGATAGAGAAGGTGTGGAACGCACTGTTAAAGATTTAGAAATGATGCTTGAAATGGTTCATCAGCGAACAGGCTGGGATGTGGAAGTATTAAAAACTGTTGCAGCCCATGATGAAGGTATTGATAATGTTGTGGAATCTATCGGCCGCCATACAGAATTTTTTGATAAAAATATTAAAAAACAACGTATGGAAGACAGGCAGTTGCATGTATCATATGGTGTAGTCCGTGAAAAAATAGTAAAAGAAATCTTTAAGGAAGAAGAAATAAGAAAATTACTACAAAGTGGTTTAGACCCATATTCTGCTGTTGAAAAATTATGGAGTGCAAAAGGATAATGAAACGTATATGCCTTTTTGCAGGATATGACCAGCATGGAAAAATTCATGATTATGTAGTCTATTTTTTAAAAGAATTGTCTGCCATATCAGATATTTATTATATGGCAGATAACATATTGTCAGAAGAAGAAAAGAGTAAAATTAAATCATACACTATGGGGGTTTATGGATTCAATCATGAAAAATATGATTTTGGATCATGGCAGGAGCTTATAAAAATAATAGGTTGGAAAAAATTAAAAGAATATGATGAACTAATTCTTGCAAACGATAGTGTGTTTGGACCACTGTATTCAATAGTTGATTTTTTTGAAAAAATAGAAAAAGATATAGAGTGGGAAGTCATAGGCATTACAGAAGAATCAGATGTTAAAAATAATCAAGTATATAATTTTTTACAAAGCTATTTTTTAGTTATAAAAAACCATGTTTTTACACAAGATTGTTTTCAGAAATTTATTCAGGAAATAAAACAGTATAATGAAAAAAGCCATGTGGTATTTTTTGGAGAAATTAGTTTATCTGCTCTATTTATTCAAAATAAAGTAAACTGTAAAAAAGTAGTAAAAGATTTAATAGACCCTTTTACTATGTGGAAAACGATAATACAACATAAATCACCTTTTATAAAAAAAGCTAAGTTCATAAATAAAAGTTATTATAATAAGCATGAAAGTATATATAATTATGAAAAATATGTTTATAATTATACATCGTATAATCCCAAATTAATTACAAATTATATCAAAGATTATATTAATATTGAATATTTTAGCAAAAAGAGATATTTATTTAAAAGTATTATGTTATATTTAAAATATATAAGAAAAAGGCTTTTTACAATAAATATTAAAAAATATAAAAAGAAAGTTATAATTTTTGGTATAACAATAATCAATAATGATATAAGAAAAGAGATTTTTAAAACAATCAATGAGGGGTTATGACAAACAATAAACTAATATCCATAGTATTACCGGCATATAATTCATCAAAATATATTGCTTATACAGTAAAATCACTTCAAGAGCAAACATATCATAATATAGAGATTATTATAATAAATGACGGCTCAAAAGATAATACTATTGATATTATTAATGAATTAGCAAGGCAGGATAGCCGTATTAAAATATATAGTAACGATAAAAATCATGGCCTATCTTATACTACCAATAAAGGCATTGCTTTAGCCAGTGGAGAATATATTGTGCAGGCAGACCATGACGATTTATCACTTCCTAATAGGATTGAAGTCTGTTATAATTTTTTAGAAAATAATCAGGATATAACAGGAGTGTCAGGCAGAGTAAAACATATTGATAGCTCTGTTAAATCACCAAAAACAATAGATAATAGGCAGGCTGTTGTAAGCGCTGGTTATGAGAAAGTAAATTGTGAAGCATGCTGGGGCGGTATTATTTCTAACCCAACAATAATGTATAGAAAATCAATTACAGAAAACATTAAAGAACCTTATAATGTTACATACAAAGTAAGTGCAGATATGGATTTTTTTGAAAAAACATTATCAAAAGGTGCAAAATGGGTATGTCTTGATAACATATTAATAGAATATAGAAGGCATAGCAGTAATACTTCAAGGGTATTAATTTCTGAAAAAGTGGCAGAAAAACATTTGGTTTTAAAAGAAACCATAAAAAGGTTTATTCCAAATGCAACCAATGATGAGTTGGATTTACATGTAAAACTTGCTTGCAGGCTTGACACTTTTTCTAAAAAAGAACAACAGGATTTATATAACTGGTTTATCAAATTAATAAACCATAATAATGAAACAAACTATTTTCAAAAAGAAGAATGGTTAAAAGTTTTAGCTGTAAATTGGAGATATGCTTGTGCCTTATCTAACACATTTCATGTTTTTAATGGCTTTAAAATGTATAAAAGCATAAAAGAGCTGACACCTTATTTATCAAAACCTAAAAAATATTTTTATGAATGGCAAAAACGCTTTTTTAGAGCATTAAGTTGGAAGATAGAAGGTAAAAAATAAAATGATTAAGCGAGCTTTTTTATATGTAATTTATGAAAAATTTAATCATCTTGACAGCTGGTATGATAAACTATTTGAAGAGTTTAGGAAACACAGCACATATTTATTATGCGTAGTTAATGGTAGTTTAGATGAAAGTTCACAAGCAACATTAAATAAATTTTTTGATAAAGTTATATATAGAGATAATAAAGGCTACGATGTAACAGCATATAAAGAAGGTGTATTATATATTTTAGAAAATAATGTAAATATTGACGAACTTATTTTATGCAACAACTCCTTTTTTGCACCTATTATACCATTTGAAAAAATGTTTTCTTGTATGGAAAATAAAAAATGTGATTTTTGGGGTATAACAGCAGGCCATAACCCATACCATATACAATCATACTTTTATACATTTAAAAAATCTGTAATTTACCACAAATGTTTTTATGATTTTTTTAAAAATATGGCAGAGATAAAGCATTATCAAGATGCTGTAAACCAAGTAGAGTTAAAATTAACAAACTATCTACATGGTAATGGTTTTAAATCATTAGTATATATGGATATGGTTACTAATGGAGAATACAGTAGCGACCAGCTATCATTAATAAAAAACGGCTGTCCTTTACTAAAAAGAAGAAAAATAATTTATAGTAAAAAATATGGTTATAATCATGGGTTAAATAATATTGGTTTATTTGAGTATATAAAAAATAATACAAATTTTAATGTGGAAGATATTTATAAAAATCTATTAAAAGAATTTCCTTATGAACAAATAGAATACTGTATTAACCCTAATATTATAATAGATGATGAAAATATTATAGATAAAATGTATAAAATAAAGTTTATAATAAGCTATAACGATAGTAGTAAACAATTTAAAGAAATGATTATAAATAAATATATGCCTTTAGATAATATAGAATTTATTAAAACAAACTCTATGAATGATGTTTTTAAGGTTATAGAAGAACAAGAAAATTATGATTATTATGCTCATATATCTTTCATAAAAAGAGATTTCTTAACAGATGAAGTTAATTTTATTTTACTAGAACATTTATTTTTATCAATATATGGCACAAATGGATATAGTAAAAATGTATGTAATTTTTTAGATAATAATAAATATGTGGGTATAGTTTATCCATTTGAATTTATACAAGGTATAAAAACCAATATTATACACAATATGGAAGATGAAGCATATTCCATAATGATAAAAAATAATCAAAATATTCCAAAATCAAAAGGAATTAATATATTAAGTATTGATTCATCTTTTATAATAGCAAAACCAATACAGGAAAAATTAAAAGAGCTAAATTATGACTTAGGTAACGGATATAAATCATTTATAGCAGGTGGCAGGCTGATAAAATATTTATCACAGTATTATGGTTTACTAATGTATAAAGCTGGTAGCAATAAAGTTGTATCACAAACGTTATCTAACTTTAATTACAAAATAAATAATTCTAAGTTAGAAGATGTTATAAAATCATGGTGGAAATCAAAAAAAATTAAGATATAAGTTGTTTTACAGCAGTAACGACTTCATCAATATGGTAACCATCAAGAGTATGGTATTTCTCTTTATTTTCGCATACAATACATTTGCTGTGCTTCGGAGAAGCAACATAGTATCCCTTTTGCAGACGTGAAATAATTTCACATATATTAATATGAAATGCTGAGGCAATATGTATTAAGGCAGTATCCACAGAAATTAATAAGTTAGCATATTTTAGTAAAGCAAAAGTATCTAAAATGTCAGTTTTGTATGTCATTTGTAACCGTGGATTATTTATTGTATCTATTATTTCTTTGTATTTTTCATAATAATTATTATAACCTAAAATAAAAATATAGTATTCTGGATATTTATCTAATATAGCAGTTAGTGTATCAATTGTTTTTGAAGAAGAAATACTTTTATCGCTTCCTTCTCCATTAAAAATAATAACTTTATTATTATGTCTAGTGTTTTGTTTATAGAAATTAATAGCTTTATCTTCTTTTTCAATAGGTATAAATAATTCATCATGTGCTAAGCAATCAATATTCTTATTAAAATAAGTATAGGTAGAACCGTCTTTTTCATCTGTTAGAATGGTATATGTTTTTAATAACTTATTTTTAGAATATTTACGTTTATTATTTGTTTTCAACTTACCAACAATATGGCGGGTTGAATATTGTAAGCCCCCCCCCATGATAAATTTAACCATAAATCTATTTTGCCATTTGTATGAAGAATCCACATCAATTACAATATCATACTTTTCCCTGCGTGCTTTTAAAAGGTTTTTCATCTGCATTAATGGATTTAAATATATTTTAGTTCTAGTTATTTTACTAAATGGTTTATTATAAGTGTTGAAATAATAAATATTATCTATGTATGGGTTTCCTTTAAACGCAGCAGCATGCATACGGGTGCAAAATAAATCAACTTGTGCTTCAGGATATACTCTTTTTATTTCTCTAGGGTAACCTGTGTTATTTACACCATCTCCTAATGCTCTAGCCATTGCCCATATTAATATTTTCATTATATCTCCAAATTACTTATACCATTTTATTCTAAAAGGTTGTATAAATAAGTTTCTATATAAACGCATAAATTTAATA
>CALADT010000264.1 GCA_937890655.1 uncultured Mucispirillum sp.
GAAACTAAAACTTTTTTACCTTCAAAACTTTCTTTTCTAGTTTGTAACATAAGCTCTGTATAATAAACTAAACCATAACCTGTTGCCTCTCGTCTAACAAGTGAACCACCATAAGCCATACCTTTACCTGTAATAACTCCTGATTCAAACCTACTTGTAAGACGTTTATATTGGCCAAATAAATAACCTATTTCTCTACCACCAACACCTATATCTCCTGCAGGAACATCTGTATATTCCCCTATATAATGGTGAAGTTCTGTCATAAAACTTTGACAAAAACGCATAATTTCAGCATCTGATTTGCCTTTTGGGTCAAAATCAGAACCACCCTTTGCACCACCTATTGGCATACCTGTTAAAGCGTTTTTAAAGATTTGCTCAAAACCTAAAAATTTAATAATACCTAAATAAACAGATGGATGAAAACGTAAACCACCTTTGTATGGCCCCATAACACTAGAAAATTGAACTCTAAACCCTCTATTAATATGTATTTCGCCTTTATCATCCATCCATGGCACTCTAAAAATAATTTGCCTTTCTGGTTCGCAAATCCTTTCTATAAGTTTATGATCCATATATTCAGGATGTTTTACTAAAACAACACCTAATGTTTCTAAAACTTCTCTTACTGCTTGGTGAAACTCAACCTCACCAGGATTTCTATTTACAATTTGACGGTAAATAGATTCAATTTTTTCATTCATTATTGTAGACATACAATCACCTTTAAATTTTATGTACCTTTAATTTTATGTTTATAATTGTATCATAGCTTATTTTTTTAATCAATAGGAAATAATAAATTTATAAAAAAATTTTATAATAGATTTTTATCTGTTATATATGATTCATAAATAAATAATAAAATTTATACATATTTATACTTTTATAAAAAATTTACTTGCATTTCTTATAAAATTAGATATTCTTAATATACCACTATAATTTGTGGAATAAATTTTTTAGGGAGCATAATGGAAAATATTGGTCAGTCGGTCCTGTTACTAGGGCTTGCAATTATTCTTGTATTATTAAACGGATTTTTTGTTTTATCAGAGTTTTCTATTGTTAAAATCAGACCTTCAAGGTTAAAAGAATTAGAGAAATTGGGTAGACCTAATGCTAAATTAGCACTTAGTATGACTCATAAACTTGATTCTTATCTAAGCGCTACACAATTAGGGATAACACTATCATCACTTGCACTTGGTTGGATAGGTGAACCAGCATTTGCAAAATTATTAGAATTTTTATTTGGTGGATTTTTTGGAGATAATAAAACACTTTTACATACAGTTAGTTTTGTTATAGCATTTACAATTATTACATTATTACACGTTGTAATGGGCGAATTAATTCCAAAATCAGTAGCTATTGCAAAAACAGAAGGTTCTGTTTTAAAAATTGCTGCACCACTTCACTTTTTTTGGATTTTGTTTTTCCCTTTAATTAAAACATTTGATTTTCTTTCTGCATTCTTTTTAAAAAGAATGGGAATACACCCTGCTTCAGAATCTGAAACAGCTCACTCAGAAGAAGAACTTAAGTATATTGTAGGCGAAAGTGTTCGTGGTGGCGTGTTAGATACAGTTGAAGAAGAAATCATTAAAAACGCTGTTGATTTTTCTGATACTGTTGCAAAAGAAATTATGACACCTCGTAAAGATATTATATGCCTTATTGCTGATAAAAGCTATGAAGAAAACTTAGCTATTGTAAGACAGTCTAACCATACAAGATACCCATACTGCGAAGGTGGTAAAGATTCTATTGTTGGTATGATACATATTAGAGATTTATTTGAAAATGAGTTATCAGCTAATAAAAATGATTTATCAAAATTAGTTAGGGAAATGATTATTGTTCCAGAAACTGCTTCTATTTCTGATATTTTAGCTAAAATGAATAGACGTCAAATACATACAGCTTTAGTCCTTGATGAATATGGTGGCACAGCAGGTTTATTAACTATGGAAGATATTATAGAAGAAATTATGGGCGATATTTCTGACGAACATGATTTCAAAACTGAAGAATGTAAACAAATCAATGAAAATACATTCCAGTTTGACGGTATGGCCTCTCTTGAAGATTCAGGAGAAAGATTAGGTATAAACTATCAAGATGAAGAACAAGTAACTGTTGGTGGTTATGTATTTAATTTACTTGGCAGGCTTCCTGTTGTTGGGGATAAAACTGAAGATAATTATTGCTTCTATGAAGTGTTAGAAATTGATGGTAACAGAATTAAAAAAGTTCAAGTAATTATTAAAGAGCAAGAAGAAGTAAAAAAAGACGATGGCGAATAAAATATAATTACCCTGCCCCTATGGCAGGTTTTTTTTATACATAATTAATTATCATTTACCTTAAATACTATTTATAAAAAATCTAAAAACAATACTAACCATATAAATAAAAAATACTTTATATAACATATTGCTATTTTATAATTAATTCTATATAATTACCAAATGCGGTTAATGAGTAAAATTATATTTATTATTTTTGTGGTTGTAATTGTTATATCTGTCCCTGCTGTTCTTGCTCTTATTCAAAACCAAAATAAAATATTACAGGAACAGGCTCATATTAGAGCACAGGCAATATATCAAATGATTGTAGTAACTCGCCAATGGGTTGCAGATAATGGAGATGTGGTTGATTTAGTCCCCGCTGTTGTAACAAAAGAATTAGCAAAATATGCTGATAATATGGCAGATTTTAAATTCCATATTACCAGTGATAAACTTATAAACCCTGAAAATGCACCTAATGATTTTGAAATAATTGCAAGTGAAAAAATACTTAAAGATAATGTTACAGAATATGCAGATATTTTTCTTGATAATACTAGTAGTAAAATATATAGATATGCTGCCCCTTTATATATTAATAAATCATGTTTAAGTTGTCATAACCATCAAGATTATAGAATAAATGATTATAGAGGGCTTATTTCTATTACTTTCCCGCTTGATGAAATGGAACAATCTATATCAAGTAGTAATAAAATTACGTTTTTTATTACAATAGTTGGTATTGTTTTATTAATTGTATGTATTAGTTTTTCCATATACTGGTTAATAATTAGGCATTTAACCACACTACAAAAAGCAGCAGATTCCATGCGACTTGGAGAAAGAAAAGAAACAAATATAAAAACAAATGATGAAATAGAAACACTTTCTCATGCTTTTGACCAAATGAGTATGCAAATTGCAAATAATGAAGAAATATTAACAAATAACTTGGAAAAAGCTGTTTCAAAATATATTGACCTTGTAAAAGAACTAGAATTAAAAAACGAAAAATTAGATAGTGTAAATAAATTAAAATCTGATTTACTTGATTCTATTGCCCATGAAATAAGAACACCTTTAACAAAAATCTTATCATACTCTGAATTACTTCAAGATGAAAGGCTATTAAAAGATAAGGATATACATGAAAAATTTACTATTTCACTAAAACAAAATGTAAATATATTAAAAAATATGTTTAATGATATTATAACTTTAAGCAGACTAGAACATGACCAGTATATATATCATAACATACCTATACAAATAGAAAAACTAATAGATGACCTTGTTTTAATATTTGAAATTGATATTAACAATAAAAATATTACTATTTTAAAAAATATTACTCCATTTACTTTATGTCTTGACGGAGAAACGTTTTCTGTTGCCATATCAAACATAATATCAAATGCTATTAAATACTCAAAAGAAAATAGTAAAATAGAAATTAATGGTACTCTTGATAAAGAAAACAATAAATACATATTATCCATTAAAGACTATGGTATAGGTATTGAAAAAGATGATATTCCAAAACTTTGTGAACGGTTTCATAGGGGTATAAATGCGAAAAAAGAATATGCTGGCACAGGGTTAGGGTTATCAATAGTTGCAAGAATTATTAAAGCTCATAATTGCTCTATTACTTTTGACTCTGAAATTAATCAATGGACATTAGTAACAGTATCTATACCTGTTGTAGAACAAT
>CALADT010000265.1 GCA_937890655.1 uncultured Mucispirillum sp.
TTAAATCCTTATAATGTATACCTCTGTTTAGTATATCAAGCTTATAATTTGCTACTTGATAATTTACCAGATAACCGTCTTTTACAGCCTGTTCCAGCTCATAACCATAGGTTGGGGTTCTATTTTCAAGGTCAAAGATTTCATAAGTATTTCTACCAACTTCATTTTTTGGTGTGGCTGTAAGCCCTACAATCATACTGTCAAAATATTTAAAAATATCTTGATATTTATTATATATACTTCTATGTGCCTCATCTAATATTATAAGGTCAAAATGGCCCACAGAGTATGGGTTCTTTGATGAGTCATTAAGAAGATTCCGCATAGTCTGGTATGTGGAAAATATAAATGGCATACTGTAATCAATTTTAGCAGAATTTTCTTCATCTGATATGTTACATAAATTAATTTTTAAGTAATCCTGCATATTTACTGCTGCATTATATGCCTGTTTCACAAGTGTTACCCTGTCTGCTAAAAATAATATATTTTTTACCCACCCTTTTTGGTTTAATACATCTACAAGTGAAAGTATAGTTCTAGTTTTACCACAGCCTGTTGCCATAACAAGTAGTGCTTTTCTTCTGTGTTCATTAAAAGCAGAGCATATACTTTTAACTGCCTGTATTTGATAATACCTATCTGCAATTTCTGGGCGGGGTTCTACATTGCTTATATCTTGGATTCTATTTTTTAAAATATTAGCTGTTTTTAATAAATCTTCTTCAGAATAAAAGCCGTATATTTCCCTTGGCTGATAATGCCCTTCCTGCCATATAGTAAAATTATATCCATTGCTTAAAAATATTACAGGTTTTATGCCAAACTTTTTTTCCAATGCTATGGAGTATTGCCTTGCCTGCTCAGAACCTGCTTCGTGATATCTACCTTCCCGCTTTGCTTCTATTATGGCAATAGGTATGCCCTCTTTATTAAGTAGTGCATAATCTATTTTTCCTTTGCCAGTCTTTGAATATTTAAAATTTTCTATCACATATTCATTTATCCAGTTTATACCTTCTTTCCAGCCTGCCTCTCTAAGCATTGTATCAATATAAACTTTTCTTGTTTCTTTTTCTAATAAGTTAAGAGATTTTGGTGTAAATGTTTCCTTTTTAGAAAGCCTTGTTTTAGTATGCTCTGCCTGCTCTTTTGATGATACATTTACAAGTGGTGTATCTTCATCTATACTTTCTTTTTGTGGTGGAAGTGTATTTTTAATAATGTTAATATCAAAGTTATTATTAAGATATTTACTTTCTTTAGAATAACAGTAATATATAAAATCACAGATTATAAAAAGGTTTTCAAGAGCAACTTCTGCTTCATTTAAGGTGGTTTTAGAATTAAAGCTGTGAGCAGAGCGGTTTCCTAATATACGCAGGAAATCAATGCTTTTATATATATCATTTCCTACAATATCACGGAAATTTTTTATAGTAATAAGTTTAGAAAGTGGGTCTTTTTCTATATTTATTTTTTCAGATTCAGTATTTAATGCACTGTCATATGTATATATCCACTTTACAGCATATTCTAAAGCTTTTCTTGTAAGCATAATGGTAGTATCTGGGTCCTGTGGTTGCAAGTTATAAGAACTTTCTGCCACTACTGCCACATGGTATAAACCTTCAAACTGTTTTTCTTCTGCTAAATACTGGAAGTTTGATGCCATTATTTGCCGTATCTCCCTTTAAAATCTGCTACTATATTTTTACACACTTTATCTACATCATCATGAAAAAGAGTGCTTTCTGTAATATTAAGCATTTTTAATTCTTCTAACAAGTGTTTTTTCTTATTTGCAGGTATAATATAGCGAGCAATAATGTTTTTATGGTCTTTTGGGATAGGGGAAATAAAACCTTTATATTCAAGATACTGAATAATATCTTTATCTTTTCTATCTTCATGAAATTCTTTAAACAAATAATCATTTAAAAGTAATATAAAATGACCTTGTTGTAAATATAGCCGTTCAAATAATCTTGGTGGATATATAAAATATATATCATTTATCATTTTTTTAATAGCTTCTTTACAATGATTATTCTTAATATATTTATGTATATTAAATATGTTTTGTTTTTTTCTAGTAAGGATTTCTATATAAAAATCTTCAATAGGTAATTTTTCTGCTGAAAAAATATCAGCCCTACCCATGTATTTTGCTATATCATGATATAATGGATTTTCAAAATATGTTTCATATTGATTTCCTATTATAATGATTTCACCATCTTTATTATTATTATCTGAGTTATTGTTATCTTCACAGGCAAAATATAATGCAACTAATGGATTTGCAGTTATATCTAAAAATCTTGTAGGTATTCCGTAGTGCTGTAATTTAACAAGTAAATCTAAGGGATTATCTGTTTCAGCAAAAAGAACAGGATACTCATTTTTTGCTTTATTTATTAAAGCTTTTTCTAATGCACATACATTCTTAACTCCTAAAGTAGTATTTACTCTTTCAATAGACGGAACTAACTGATAATTGCTATTACTATGTCCCCTATAAAACAAATCAATAGTAAATTTATCTATAATCTTATTACCTTTTTCTAAATTTTTATACCGTTCCAAGTCTTTTATTTCATTCAGTTTTATCATCAAATCAGAAATAGTATTTATTTTTTCTAGTTTTTCTTCGCTCATATTCTATCCAAAATATTCCTGCATTAAAGCACTGTATAATGTTTCTAACTGATTAAGGCTTGATTTTATATTTTCTTTATTTTTTTCCACCTGCTCCACAAACTCTGCAAACTGATTTTGTAAATCAAGTGGGGGAATACGATAATAACAATCATTCAATATTTTTTGTGTTATTTTTGGTTGTCCACCACCTTCAGCCTTGCTTCTAAAATTTAATAAATTCATCTCATAAGACAAATAAATTAAATTAAATATTTTGTGTAAAAATTTACTAATATATATAGCATTATCTGTAACCCATATAGATTCAGTAGAATAGTGAATATTTCCACAATTTTCACCAACTCTACCAATTATAATTGTTGGAAAAAATATAAATGGTTCATTAGTATGCCATGCAATTCCATTTCCACCGAATACAGGTACACCACTTTGTGTTCTATGACTACTGCTAAGAAATCTACCATTAGTAAAATTAAATAATTTATTTCCTTTTTTCTTTTCCCAGCATTTTGGGTTTAATACAGGGTCGCCAAATATTTCAATAAATTTAGATTTTACTAAAATATCCAGTTTCTCAAGCTGTTCTTTTCGCATGCTAATAAGTGATGTAACCTTATCTAATATAGCTACTATTTCTTTTTGAATTTGGATATCAACTAATTCTATTTCAAATGGTGCAATATCAGCACTATATACATGTGGAACACCACAACCACGACTTAAACTATATAAATATTCTTGTCTGCTTTTTAAAAAATAATATAAATATCTTATTATAAATTGGTTATCATCTTTTGGTTTTACTGTAAAAGAATCAGAGCAAAATATAGGAACATTCCAAAAATTTACATATCCAGCTGTTCCCGATGATGAAATAGTTATTATATTTTTTTCTCTATTTGCCTTATTATGATAATATGCAGGCTGTTTACCTCCAGCAATAACAGGCACATCACCATCTATAATATCTTTTTTTGTTATAGATTGACCACGCTGAAAAATACATACTTCCCCTAACTTTACTTTCATATCATTCTCTCTAAGTCTGATAATCCGCTGGATATTTCTTTTTCCATTTCCTGCAAATCTTTTAAAATATCCTTTACTGGTGGATATTCTACTGGGGTATATTCCACTTCTTTATATTTATTTATAGATAAATCATAACCATTATCTACTATTTCCTGCCTTGGTACAAAAAAGCTTTTGGCTGTTCTTTTATTATCTCTATCCTGTTCTTTATTATGAAACCTGCTAATAATATCTGCTATATCATTTTTTTCTATCTTTTCCCTTTTATCATCTAGTGAGTAGCCGTCATTTTCCATATTATAAAACCATACATTATCTGTATCCTGATGGTTTGTTTTTGTAAATATTAATATACCAGTGGAAACTCCAGAATATGGCTTAAATACACCAGACGGCATTGAGATAACAGCTTCTAATTTCTGGTTATCTACAAGCTCTTTTCTTATGGATTTATGGGCATTTGATGCACCAAATAATACCCCGTCTGGCACAATAGATGCACATCTTCCCCCTAATTTTAATGACTTTATAAATAATGCTATAAAAAGTAGCTCTGTTTTTTTAGTCTCTGTTAGTGCCAACAAGTCTGGTGAAGTAATAGATGTGTCAATAGAACCGGTAAATGGCGGGTTGGCAAGGATTAATGAATATTTATCCCTGTCTGTATTCTGCTTGGATATACTATCCTTATATAATACATTTGGGTTCTCTATACCGTGAGCCACTAAGTTCATGGCAGCTATTCTTAACATGGTGCTATCCATATCATAACCTGTAAATGTGTTATTATTAAATTTATCACGGTTTTCTGCACTATGATATATATCATTTTCATAATATTTCTTTAAATAGTCCCCTGCTGATACCAAAAAGCCTGCTGTGCCACATGATGGGTCACATATTGTGTCGCTTAACTCTGGTTTCATAAGCTCTACCATCATATCTATAATATGCCTAGGAGTTCTAAACTGACCGTTTGTGCCGGAAGTGGATATTTTAGAAAGTATATACTCGTATACATCGCCTTTTATATCTTTATCCGTTGCCTGAATATCTGTAATAAGATTATACATTTCCTGACACTTTATAAGTATAGAGTTTAGCTTTAATGCAGTATCTATTTTAAATACCGCATCTTTCATATATTTAGCATAGTTGTTATCACTTTCTCTATACATATTTTTTATAAATGGAAATATACCATATACCATAAGATTATACTGGGTTTCTGCATTCTGCTGAATAAGACTGCTCCATTTATAATCTTGTCTTGAAAAAATAACCTTTTTGCCGTCTATCTCTTTTTCATCTTCACCAGTAAATTTACTTTCATAAGTATAATTAAACAGTCTAGACATGCTCAGTTGCTTATCATCAGTTTCACCTATATCATGTATAAACATAAGATATGTAAGTTGCTCCACAACTGTAAGTGGATTAGTAATACCGCCAGACCAGAAAGCATTCCATATATCATCTATCTTATTTTTTAATTCACCAGTAATCATATTAGCTCCAAATATATCATGTATGATAGTATAACATAATCATCCACTACAACATCTACTGTCATACATCATTTGTTTATGACACATTGTATCACTTTTTTTGAAAATATTCAAGGAAATAAGGATTTATATACTTGAAATATACTATAAATTTATACAATATAGCCTATAAAAATTATTAATAATTAATGAAAAAATAAATTATAAATACTCGCATTAAATAACCATATTAAACGAAAAACATATTGAAAATGAATGAAACGATCCGTAATATAAAAAAGAATATTTTTATAACAATATTTTTCATGTCCGTGTAAAAAAAAGTAGCAAATATTGTGGGTATGTTGTTTAGGCTCTTCGCACAAGGCTCAGAGTAGACAGTAATGTGGGGATAGTTTTGTATCATTATTTAAGATTAGTTAGTAAATAAAAAATGATTACTAAAATAATATAAATACTTGCAAGTAATAACCACGT
>CALADT010000266.1 GCA_937890655.1 uncultured Mucispirillum sp.
TTTAACAACCACTTTTTTTATTTTATCTGTTGCAATCGTTTTTGGAATTTATAATAATACACTATTTTTATAAAAAAGATTGTTATTTCTTTATGTTTATTATAATATTATTTGCTTTACTATAATAAAGGGATATAAAAATGGAAAAAGAAAAACTTGGCCATATAATAGCTTTTGTAACTGTATTAATTTGGGGGCTTACATTTGTTTCCACTAAAATATTATTAGAAAACTTTACCCCTGTTGTTATTTTATTTATACGGTTTATGTTAGGATATATTGCTTTACTTTTAATATACCCAAAACTTGCTTTTATTTTTCCACTAAAACAAGAAATTTATTTTATTGCAGCTGGTTTTTTTGGTATATTCCTATACTTAATTTTAGAGAACTCTGCTCTTTACTATACTCTTGTATCAAATGTTGGGTTAATTGTTGCCATATCACCATTTATGTCTGCTTTACTATCATATTTATTTTTAAAAGAAGAACATATACAACCATTATTTTATGTAAGTGCATTATTATCAATTATTGGTGTAGGTTTTATTATGTTTAATGGCTCTTTTGTGTTTAAAATACATCCTTTAGGAGATATACTTGCGTTTATTGCTGCATTTTCTTGGGCTGTTTACTCATTATTTGTAAAAAAAATAAGTGGATTAAAAATACACCCTATTCAAGCTACGAGAAAAATATTTTTTTATGGGTTGTTTTTTACAGTAATTTATATTTTTATTAAAGGAACAAAAATCAATATAAATGATTTATTTACTATAAATAATAGTTTAAATTTCTTATTTTTAGGTTTTGGTGCCTCAGCTTTATGTTTTGTTAGCTGGTCAAAAGCTGTTACTTTAATAGGAACAGTTAAAACAAGTATATATATTTACTTAATACCTGTTTTAACTGTTATATCTTCTATTATAATTTTACATGAAAATATTACACTATATTCTTTTATAGGTATTATTTTTATAATTAGTGGCCTTGCCTTATTACACTTCCAAAAACAATAATTAATCTAAAATAGATGCTGGTATGTGCCATATGCCAGATAATATTGCTGCAAGAGAAACCAATGTAATAATTACCCATAAAATAACAGAAACTAACAGTGAACG
The DNA here is from genome assembly GCA_937890655.1 of uncultured Mucispirillum sp. Classification (GTDB taxonomy): domain Bacteria; phylum Chrysiogenota; class Deferribacteres; order Deferribacterales; family Mucispirillaceae; genus Mucispirillum. Next base: position 1,125 of record CALADT010000266.1, read on the forward strand.
CACACCTACTTTATGTAATTCATCTAAGGTAAGCCCTGCACCTACTAAAAATAGTGTTCCTGTCATTAAGTGTTTACCAGCAGTAGATAAAGAATGCCATACATTATCTCCTATTGGAAAAAAAGTTGTTATGACCCCTGCTAATAAAAACCCTATTAAAAACCATGGAAAAGGTGGTTTCGTTTCTGATTTATTAAACCTTGCCACTCCTAGTGCTAAAGGAAATATCCATAAAGCACGTGTTAGTTTTACAGTAATTGCAATACCTGCAGCCACAGCACCATATTGAGTTGCTGCCCCTACCACACTTGATGTATCATGTATTGCAATAGCAGACCATAACCCAAAAGATGCCTCATCCATACCTATTAAATGACCAAGTGGTGGAAAAATTATAAGCCCTAATGCGTTTAATAAAAATATAACAGCCATAGCCACAGCTGTTTGAGCTTGTGTAGCGTTAATAGCCGGGGACATGGCAGCAATAGCACTACCACCACATATGGCTGTCCCACTAGTTAAAAGTATAGATAAATTTTTCTCTATGGCAAATAACCTGCCAAGTAATAGCCCTGCTATCATTGTAATGGCAATAGATGTAAAAGTGATGCCTATTGAAGCAAAACCAACTTTTAATATAATGCCTATTTGCATTCCAAATCCTAAAAAAATAACAGATATTTGTAATAAATTTTTTGAAATTTTACCTGTAACATTTTTTATAGGGTTACCAAAAATTAACGCAATAGCAATACCTATTACAAGCCCTATGGCTGGATAATCTGTTACAATAGATAATACTAGTGCTACTAAAAACCAAAATATTTTTTTTGACAATACTTTTTTCATATACTATTCTTATGTAACTCCTGTAAACTTCTTAACCTACTAACTTCTATTTGTGCTGCTTTTATACCATTTGCAGCAGCCAAAGCAGCATCAATAGTTGTTACATATGCAATACCATATTTTACAGCACTTTTACGAATTAAAGCACCATCTATTTTTGATGATTTAACCCCTGGAGTATCTATAATTAAATTTAATTCTCCATTAATAATTAAGTCTGTAATATTTGGTCTGCCTTCGCTTTCTTTAAAGATAAACTCTGATTTTACATTGTTTTCTTGTAAAAAAGCATGTGTTCCACCGGTTGCAATAATTTGAAATCCTATTTCTTCTAATATTTTTGCAGTTTTTAATAATTTATCATCTTTTTTACCACAGGAAAGTAAAACTTTTCCTTGAAGTGGCATAAAAAGACCTGCAGATTCTTCTGCTTTATAATATGCGTATTCAAATGTATCAGCAATACCCATAACTTCCCCTGTGGATTTCATTTCTGGCCCTAAAACAGGGTCTGTATTTGGGAATTTATTAAATGGTAATACTGCTTGTTTTACTGCATAAAAATCAAACTCAGGTTTTTTTAAATTAAATGATGCTAAACTTCTACCTTCCATAAGCAATGTAGCAATTTTTGCCATTGGTATGCCTGTAACTTTTGAAATAATAGGTACTGTTCTTGATGCTCTAGGGTTAGCTTCTAAAACGTATATAACATTATTTTCAACAGCAAACTGAACATTAATTAAACCAACCACACCTAACTCTATTGCTATTTTTTTCATATAGTTTTCAATAGTTTCTATTTGTGATTTTGTAAGGCGAACAGGTGGTATAACACAAGCAGAATCACCTGAGTGAACACCTGCTAACTCAATATGTTCCATAACTGCTGGCACAAATGCTTCTTTACCATCACATAAAGCATCTGCTTCACACTCTAAAGCATTATTTAAAAACCTATCTATTAATAATGGTTTAGATGAACTCACTTCTATTTCCTGAGATAAGTATTCTTTTAATTCGCTTTCATTATTAATAATAGCCATACCTCTGCCACCTAAAACATATGATGGCCTAATAATTACAGGATAACCTATTTTTGCAGCTGTTTCTTCGCAATCATTTATATTTGTAACAGTTTCAGCTTCTGGCATTTTTATTTCTAGTTTATCCATTAACCTTGCAAATAACTCCCTATCTTCCACTGAAGCTATAACTTCTGGTTTTGTGCCTAGCATATTTAAACCTGCAGATTGTAGTTTTTTTGCAATATTTAATGGTGTCTGCCCACCAAACTGCACTATTACACCCATAGGGTTTTCAAAATTATATATTTCTATTACATCTTCCACTGTTAATGGTTCAAAATAAAGCCTGTCTGATGTATCATAATCTGTTGATACAGTTTCTGGATTACAGTTTACTATAATTGTTTCATAACCAGCATCTTTCATAGCAAATGCAGCATGCACAGAACAATAATCAAACTCTATACCCTGCCCTATTCTATTTGGTCCACTACCTAAAACCATTACTTTTTTAGGGTTATGTTTTGGAGCTTGTTCGCCTTCTTTTTTGTTATATGTGGAATAATAATAACATGCACTTGAATTACCTGTTACACTATCTTTTTCCACTCCTGATACGCCAATTTGTAAAAATACAGGCTTAACACCCATATCATAACGATGCTCTCTTACTATCTTTTCTTTAGTTTTTAATAAATCAGCAATATATTTATCTGAAAAACCGTCTTTTTTTGCTTGATATAATACTTCATCAGGTAAAGATACAATAGTGTAGGTTTCTATTTTATTTTCTAAATCAACTATTTCTTTCATTTGCTCAAGAAAATAATGCTTTATTTTTGTAATATTATGTAATTCATCAATAGACATACCTTTTTTTAATGCTTCATACATTATCCATTGACGCTGGCTTGTAGGTTTATAAAGTAAATTTCTTAATTCATCAATAGTTTTATCTTTATATTCTTTAATATTACCTAACCCAAACCTACCATTTTCTAATGAACGGATAGCTTTCATAAAGGCTTCTTTATATGTGCAACCTATACTCATTACTTCCCCAACAGCTTTCATTTGTGTGCCTAAAATATCTTCTTCATTAGGGAATTTTTCAAAAGCCCACCTTGCAAATTTTACCACAACATAATCACCATTAGGCACATATTTATCAAGAGTGCCAAATTTATAGTGTGGTATTTCATCAAGAGTTAACCCAACTGCTAGTTTTGCTGAAATATAAGCAATAGGAAACCCTGTTGCTTTTGAAGCTAACGCAGAAGAACGTGATGTTCTTGGGTTAATTTCTATAATAACAATTCTATCTGTTTTTGGGTCATGGGCAAACTGCACATTTGTGCCACCTGTAACACCTACACTGTGAGCAATATCCCATGCGTGTTTTTGTAAACGGTTTTGCACATCTTGACTAATAGTAATCATAGGTGCTGCACAAAAACTATCCCCTGTATGAACACCCATTGGGTCAATATTTTCTATAAAGCAAACAGTTATAATCTGCCCCTTACTATCTCTTACAATTTCAAGTTCAAGTTCTTCCCAACCGGCAACACTTTCTTCTATTAATACTTGGTTAATCATAGAAGCAGCAATACCATTTGATGCAACTTTTTGTAATTCTGTTGCATTATATACTAAACCACCACCTGTGCCACCTAAAGTATAAGCTGGCCTAACAACAACAGGATAACCTAAATCATTTGCTATTTTTTCAGCTTCTTCCACAGTGTATGCAGGAATACTTTTTGGCATATCTACACCAATTTTTTCCATTGTTTCTTTAAATATAATTCTATCTTCACCACGTTCAATGGCTTCTAAATTTATACCTATAACTTCCACATTATATTTTGATAAAATACCTGCTTTGGAAAGTTCCATAGTTAAGTTGAGCCCTGTTTGGCCACCTAAAC
>CALADT010000267.1 GCA_937890655.1 uncultured Mucispirillum sp.
GTAATTATTAAGTTATCTTATATATAAGGCTCTTAAAACGATATTTTCAATTACTTTATGCCTTTATTTAATTATTTAAGTAATTTATATACTTTTTTATATGGCTTATATTCCTATAAAAATTATTAAGAAATATTTTATTTTTTTATTTAAAAGTAATTTATGTTTACCAATATATGTTTTAATTTATCGTTTTTTTAAATTATTATAAGTTTATTTTATTATTTAATATTGTAAAAATTTCATTTACATAAGTATTTTTTTAGCAATATTTTTAATTTTAAAAATTATATTGTTTAAATCAATAATATATGTTATATAGAATAAAATATCTCAGGGCGGAGTGAAATTCTCCACCGGTGGTAAAGCCCACGAGCCATTTTGGCATGATTTGGTGTAATTCCAAAGCCGACGGTTATATTCCGGATGAAAGGGAATATTTTGCTTATTAATTTCATATTATCAAAGTATTTTTGTGCCTTGATTTATTTTATATTTATTAATAGAGGTGTACAATATGTCTAACCAATTTAAAACAAACATTGATAATGCAATAAAATCCCTATAAAATGGTAATGGGATAATAATTACTGATGATGAAAACCGTGAAAATGAAGGCGACTTAGTTTTTACCTGTGATTTTTTAACTGAAGGGCAGGTTGCACAATTAATTTGCGATTGTAGTGGTATTATATGTCTTGTAATATCATCACAAAAGGCTAAAGATTTAAATTTAACTTTTATGACAACTAATAACAAAAGTAAAAATCATACGAATTTTACTGTATCTATTGAATCAGCAACTGATGTAACAACTGGTGTTTCTGTAAAAGATAGGCTAACTACTATACAAAAAGCATCTAATATTAATGCAAAACCTGAAGATATTGTAAGCCATGGGCATGTATTTCTATTAGTAGCAAAAGATAACGGTGTGTTTGATAGAGAAGGGCATACAGAAGCCACATATGATATGATGAAAATTGCCAATACAGGAGAATGTGGTGTGCTATGCGAACTTACAAATAGTGATGGAACAATGATGAAAGGTAAAGATATATATAATTATGCAAAAAAATATAATTTACCTGTTATATCTGTTAATGAAATAAAAATGTATCGTTCTTTATAAAGTAAAAAACTCCCTGTAAAACAGGGAGTTTCTTTTTTATGCTTGAAATACTAAATTACCATTTTTAAATGTATATATTGCTTTACCTTTTAATGTTTTATTTAAAAAAGGAGTATTAATAGATTTAGATTTATTCATTTCTTTAGTATATACATATTCTACATTATCATCTATTACTACAATATCTGCTTTCATACCTTTTGCTAAACTACCTAATTTATCTTTTTTAAGAATTTTAGCAGGATTATATGACATTAATCTTGCAAAATCAGTCCAGTTTAATATTCCTTCATGTATTCTTTTAATAGTTAATGGAATAGCTGTTTGGTAACCAATAATACCAACAGGTGCTAACCCAAATTCCACAAATTTTTCATCTTCTTGGTGTGGGGCATGGTCTGTTGATATACAATCAATAGTGCCGTCTTTAAAACCATTTAAAATAGCTTCTATATCTTTTTCTTCTCTTAAAGGCGGGCTCATTTTAAAGTTAGTATCAAAATTTAAACAGTTTTCATCTGTTAAAGTAAAATGGTGAGGTGTTGCTTCTGCTGTAACATCAACTCCTTCGTTTTTACCCCAGCGAATAATATCAACTGCAGCTTTAGAACTAACATGGCTAATATGAACACGTGATTTTGTTAAACGAGCAAGCATAATATCTCTTGCTATAATAACAGATTCTGATTCTGAAGGAATACCTGTTAAACCGTTCATAGCAGATATTTTTCCTTCATTTATATGGCCATGCCCTTGTAAATTTGTATCTATTGCATGAACAGAGATATATGAACCAAAATGTCTAACATATTCTAATGCTCTACGCATAACTTCTGCATTCATGATAGTATAACCATCATCAGAAAACCCACAAACACCATGTTCAAATAAATCTCCCATTTCAGTTAATTCTTCACCTTTTAAACCTTTAGTAACAGCCCCATAAGGTAAAGCATCAAATAAACCGTCATTTTTAGATTTATTTATAATATATTGTGCTATTGCAGCATTATCTATTACTGGTTTTGTATTAGCCATACAGCATGCAGAAGTAATTCCACCTGCAACAGCAGCCATACCGGCACTTGTAATATCTTCTTTATATTCAAACCCTGGTTCTCTCATATGGGAATGAATATCTATTAAACCAGGTAATACATATTTACCTGAACAATCATATTCTTTATCTACTTTTATATTTTCAGTGGTAATATCTTCTATTATATCATTATTAATTAAAATATTACCTTCAGTTATTTTATCATAATTTACTATTTTACAATTTTTAAGTAATGTTTTCATATCATTTCACCATTAATTATTTTTGCATTGCAAGAAAACTAAGAACTGCCATACGAACAGCAACACCATTTTCTACTTGGTCTAAAATAGCAGAATTTTCACTATCTGCAACAGTAGAGGATAGCTCCACACCTCTATTAATTGGCCCAGGGTGCATAACCATAACATCTTTTTTTGCAGCTTTCATAGTTTCTGGTGTTAGAGCAAATAATTTTGAATATTCTCTTTCTGATGGAATTAAAAGTTTAGACATACGTTCCCTTTGGATTCTAAGCATAATTATTACATCAGCATTATGAACAGCTTCTTCAATATTATGTGCTACATTTACACCAAAAGCCTCCACACCAACAGGTATCATTGTAGGTGGGCCAAATAATGTTACATTCATACCACATGTTTTCATAGCCCAAATATTACTTCTTGCCACTCTTGAATGTGCTATATCTCCAATAATAGTAACATTTAAACCTTCAAGCCTACCTTTTTTTAATTTTATTGTTAAAAGGTCAAGCATACATTGAGTAGGGTGTTCATTTAAACCATCACCACCATTTACAATATGGGTTTCTGCATTATTTGCAACAAATTGCACAGAACCAGAATAACTATGGCGTATTACTACAATATCTGAAGCCATAGCCTGCACATTTTTTACAGTATCTATTAATGTTTCTCCCTTTTGAGTGCTTGAAGTAGATGAAGTAAAATTAATAACATCTGCACCTAATCTTTTCCCAGCTATTTCAAAAGATGTTCTTGTTCTAGTAGATGGTTCAAAAAACAAGTTGATTATTGTTCTACCTTTTAATGTAGGTATTTTTTTTACTTCTCTTTGATTAATTTCTCTAAAACTTAATGCTTGATTTAGTATAAAATCAATTTCATCCAATGTTAAATCTTTAGTTGAAATAAAATCTTTCTTATTATATGTCATCTTAACCCTCTCTATCACTAATCGTTACACAATCTTCTTCTACATTATCTATTTCTGTTACTTTTACATGAATAACTTCACTTTTTCTTGTTGGTATAATTTTTCCTGTAAAATCTGCATGTATTGGTAATTCTTTATGGCCTCTATCTACAATAACAGCAAGCATAATTTTTGCAGGCCTACCATAATCTAGTAGAGCATCAATAGCTGAACGTATTGTTCTACCTGTAAATAATACATCATCTACCAGTATTATAGTTTTACCTGTAACATCAAAACCTATATCAGAAGTTTTTACTTCAGGTAAAGATGAAATTTCTGATAAATCATCTCTATATAAAGTAATATCTAATACTCCTGATTTTAAAGGTGTTTTATTATGTTTTTTATAACTGTCTATAATTCTATTTGCAATAAATTCGCCACGTCTTCTTATGCCTACTATATATGTATTATCATAATCAATCGTTTTTTCTATAATCTGGAATGTAATACGCTCAATTATAGCCTGCATTTCGTTACTATTGATTAGCATTTTTTCTTTTGACATATTAAACCTCACCATATATTATCAATATTGATAGTAAAAGTTATATAAAAAGAAGTCAATAATTTTATAACAAATATTAATAATATATTCAATTATATAATATTTAAGTTGATTATTATGATGAAATTCTATAATATATTGAATGGTTAAATTTACTGTTACAAAAATAATGGTAAAATATATTATTGTATGTATAATACCTTTATTTATAAATGGATGTGCATGGATAGTGGCTACTGCTATTACAGGAGCTGCAGCAAGTGTTGTATTAACTTCTGGTTCTGTTTCAGATATTGATAAAACAGAAAAAGCTCTAGCTGTGGAAAAGCTAATCTATGCTTTTGAAGAAAATAAAGGAACTATCTATGATTTAAGTTTTATGGATGGTTATGTGGAAGGTAAGGTTGATAATCATACTGTAAAAGCCCACATATATATACGCAGAGATGGTGTTTTGGATATTAATGTTCGTGCTACAAGATACTTAATATCTAACTCTCAAATAGCACAAAAAATAATTGATAAATATAGGAATTATGTAAGATGATAAGAGCTGCTCATATGCAAGATGCAACCATTATACAAAATATTGTTAATAATTATGCAAGTAATGGTGAAATGTTAAAAATTAGCCTTAATGAAATATATGAAAAGATATTTGAATTTGTTATATATGAAGATAGTGAAGGTATTAAGGGAGTTTGTGCATTACACCCTACATGGAGTGATTCTGCAGAAATACGTTCATTAGCTGTTATTGAAAAATATAAAAAACA
>CALADT010000268.1 GCA_937890655.1 uncultured Mucispirillum sp.
TAGATGCATGGTAAATACGTTTTAAATCTGATGCAAATATTCCTTTATCTTTTTGCGGTATATACTTTAAGGTATTTCTTATTTGTTGTATTATACATCTTTGATATTCTGTATTCCCTTTAAACCATCTGCACATATCACTAATACATCTTTTATACACCTATTCTTTAAGTCATTTAAAATTTGTAACCAATATTTGGAACTCTCATTTTCACCAATACTGATTGTTAATACTTTTTTTTACCTGATAAACTAATTCCTAATATTTTATAGGCTGCTAATTTACTAATTATATCATTATGGCGAACTGAATAATGGATGCATCTATATATAATATAGGTTATATCTCATCTAATGGGCGGTTCTACCATTCTTCTATTGTTGGAAGTAGTTTATTTGTTACGTTGGATATAAAACTCTCTGATACTTCAAATCCATATATATTCTATATTATTTCTTATATCTGACGTGTTGTCATACCTTTAGAATATAAAGATATTATCTTATTTTCAATTGTTGATATATCCTTTTGACGTATCTTCACTATTTGGGATGCATAGCTCAATTATCTATCCTGTGGAACTTATATACTTAATTTACCAAAATTACTGGTAACTTGTTTATTCTTATAACCATTACAATAATCTGTGCCTGTTGATGAATGCTCTGATTTATTATAGCCTAAATGTTCTGACCTTTATTCTTCCATCATTTCTTAAATTGTTTTACTTAACAGCTCTTTCAAGGCTGTTTGAATGTCTGATGCTGTTTTAATATCAAATTCGGATATTAAACTACTTATGATTTGTAATTGACTTCTTATCATTCTACGTTTTTATTATTTGTTTCTTGTCTGACATATGTTATACTCCTTATTATTCAGGATAACATAGATTTAAAATATTTGCACTTTTTTACAGACTTTTTTCACAGACCATATAATAATTATATAGTTTATTTTATAACATATAGGTAAAAAAGAAAAAATTATATTTAGACTAAAAAAAGCGACAATAACCACTTACATATATTGAAAAATATATGTTAAACAAACCTGCCTTAAAAAAAGGCAGGTTATATATATAAAAAAGGGGGAAATAGCCCCTTAAAGAAAACATTACATTTTTATAAGACCTTTTTGCTCTAACTCGTTTTTACATTCAGTGCAATATCTTGCAAATGGAACATACTCTAACCTTTTAATTGCTATTTCGTCCTCACATTCAATACAAACACCGTATGTGTCGTTCTCAATACGTTGTAACGCTTGATCAACAAGTCTTAGTTTAAGAGCATCTGTTTCCACTCTACCAAGCATAATATTTTTATTATAAATATTATATGCCTCATCTGCCGTATCTTGAATACCATCAGAACCTAGTTCCAACGCTTCATTATACTTACTGTTAAGAGTTTCTATAAGCTCTTTTTTCATAATAAGTAATTTTTCACGGAAATGCTCTTTAGTCGCCTTATCCATCATTTGCTCCTACTTGTGATAGGGATGCCCTGTAATAATAGTATTTGCCCTGTATATTTGCTCAGACAATACCATTAAACTTAACTTATAAGAATATGTCATATCTGATAACGATATAAACTCACAAGCTAAATTACGTGCTGGTTGTGATAATCCAGTAGCTTCTCCTATTACAAAAGTTATATTTTTTGAAAGGCTGCGTTTATCTTTAAACCACTCTGCAAACCCTTCGCTTGTGTACTTTTTACCACCAACATCTAAAGCTATAAACTGCTCTGAAAGTTGGCTTTTATTTAGCTTTTCAAAATATTTGCCACCCTCACCTAATTCTGCTAACTCTAGCTTAAAATAAGGAGAAAGCCGTTTTTGATATTCTTTTATAAAATCTAATACAGTCTTATCCTTTACTTTACCTTCTACGGCAAGCTTTATAACCATACTTATTACCTGCTAAAAAGCTGATAAAGAATAACTGCACAGCTCATTGATGCATTTAATGAATCAATATCTGCTGTCATATTTATTTTTAATTTATAATCAGCCCGTTCTAAGATACTCTCTCTTATACCCCTTCCTTCTGAGCCAATAATTACACCTAATGGATATTTAATATTAGATGTTTCTTTTAAATTAATATCACCATTTATATCTGCAGCTGCTATTTTAAAACCATTAGCTTTATATTCATCAATAGCCTGCCCTAAATTAACAACTTGACATATATTAGTATAAAATAAAGCACCAGCACTAGCTTTAAAAACTGTCGGGCTAACTTGTGCTTGGTCATGCCGTGGAACTATAATATGTCTTATACCAAAACAATGGCATGCTCTTATTATAGCACCATAATTATGTGGGTCTTGTATTTTATCTAAAAACACCACACCATTATCCTTTTTAGATGTTTTTAGTATGGTTTTTAAATCCATATACTCAAAATCATCTACTTCACAAACAACCCCTTGAGTTTCAACACCATACCTTTCTTCAAATTCTCGTCTTCCAAGCACTTCAAAAGGAACTGTTATATTATCAAAATGTATGCTTGCACCTTGCCTAACTATAATCTTTTTGGCTTTACCACACTTTTTTGCTTCTATAACTGGGTTTCTACCTGAAATTATCATTAAACACCTAACTCTTTTAGGATTTTAGATGCTATTTTTTCAGGGCTTAAACCAAGTATATCATACACTTCTACTGCACTTCCAGATATAGGGAAGTTTTCCACACCATATGGTATAACATTTAATAATTTTTTATTTTTTATTGCTTCATTTGTAATTGTAGAAAATAATCCTGTATTTGAAATATGGTCTTCATATACAAATATATTATCATATTCTGCAATTTTTTCAAATGATTTATTATTAATAAATGCAGGACTAGATACATTAATTACACTTATATCTACCCCTTTTTCTTTTAATATATTATGCACTTCTACTGCTCTATATAGTGTAGAACCATAAGCTAATATAACATTTTTACCTGATTGTCTAATAATATTTATATCACCATAAACATAATTAAAAGAGTTATCAAAATAAATAGAACCATCTTCTTTTGTTACAACCGGTGTTTTTGACCTGCCCATTGCAACATGGAAATTACCATATTCTTTTGTAACATACCTTATTACGGCATCTACTTCATTTGGGTCAGCAGGGCAAATCATTTTAAAACCAAAAATATTTCTTAAAAGACCTATATAATCAATACACATATGAGTTTTACCGTCTTCACCTACATCTAACCCTACATGTGTTGTTACAACTTTTAAATTTGTTTTATTTATTTCGTTTAACCTATGTTGGTTATATACTTCATCTACACCAAACATACCAAAATCTGCAAAGAAACTAACTACTCCATTAGTAGAAGCACTTCCTGCACATACCGCTGTATGATGCTCTGAAATACCACATTGGAAAAAGTTACTATTATATTTTTGTTCCACACCATTTGTTTTTACAGAACCAGCCAAATCACAATCAAAAACAACAATTTCAGTATTATTTGCTTCTTTATTTATACCCACAAGGTCAGTTAATACTGCACCAAAAGCACTTCTATTATCTGTTTTAACATCAGCATTATATAAAATACGCTGGCCTTCATTAATTTTAATTGCAGGATTTATAATATTTTCTTCTAAACTATGTTTAAACGCAGAACGTTTTGATTTATGATAGTCTAATGTAGGTTCAATATTAAGTTCTTTCATTGCGTTATAATATTGTTCCTCTGAAAGTGGAGCTCCATGAAAACCGGCTTTATCTTCCATAAAAGATATACCATGACCCATATGTGTTTTAGCTATAATACATACAGGTTTCGTAGAAGATTTAGCTTTTAATAAAGCCCCTGAAATATCATGAAAATTATGACCATCTATATTTAAAACTTCCCAACCGTCTGATTTATAGCTTGCTTCAATATCCATAGCAGGCATAACATCATTAAGTGTGCCTGAAATCTGTAAATTATTATAATCTACAATAACTGTTATATTAGATAAACCATATTTAACAGCAAATCTTCTTGCTTCAGTTATCTGCCCTTTCTCATGTTCACCATCGCCCATAAATACAAATATATCATATTCATGGTTTGATACTTTTCCTGCAACAGCCATACCACATGCAGCCGATAACCCTTGACCTAAATTACCTGTTGTCCACTCAACACCTTTTACAGCACGTTCAATATGCCCTTCATATATACTACCTGCTTTTCTAAAATATGAAATATAGTCATCATTTTCTATAATATTATTACGTGCAAGTGCAGAATAAACTGCAGGAGAAATATGACCATGAGAAACGATAATTCTATCTCTATTTAAGTCATTTAAATTATCTTTTGAAATATTGGCTACACTATATACTGTTAATAGACTATCTATTGTAGATAATGAACCTCCTGGGTGGCCACTTCCTGCTAATGTAGTCATAGTGAGTATTTCACCACGACACTTATGAGCATCATTTTCTAATTTATTATAATCAAGATTAGCTATTCTATTTGAAAATTCTTGAAAGTTCATTTTAATTCCCTTGTTAATATCAATTTGTTATATTTACATGAAATATAACTACTTGTTTTGGAAAATACATTTATATAACCATTATGTCAACAGAAAAAGCATAGATTTTTAATTTTTATTAAATAAATTTTAATTTTATATGGAAAATATTAGATTTTAAAAAATATATTTGACTTATTATAAAAATTTTTATATAATAGAAAATTAAGGACACAAAATGAATTTATATCCAAAATACGCATTTTCTTATAATCTTGCTTTTGACAGGTTTTTTATTAAACCTCCTCTTTATTAATTTAGCTATTTATTCATAGCTTCATCAATATTATTTTAATCATTTTTAATTATTATTTATACAATGAATATTTCTATATTCATTGATATTTTTACGGTGTAAAAACATGAAAAAAGTAGAATCAGATATTTTAACAAGAAAAGAAACCCCTCTTTTCTTTAAATTTGCTATACCTAATATATTAAGCCTTGTTCTCTTATCTTCTGCAGGTATTGTAGATGCTATATTTATTGGTAACTATGAAGGAGAACTAAGTTTAGCAGCATTAAATATTGCAAACCCATTATTTAGTTTTATATGGGGTTTTACAATGATGGTATTAATAGGCGGTGCTGTTACATCAAGTAAATATATTGGAGAAAAAAACATTGAAAAAGCATGCAATATATTTACTAAATCTATGGTGGTTGTTACTATAATAACCATTATATTATCATTGATTATTTATATATATGCCAGTGAGATTATTTATACATTAGCAGGTAGCGACAAAACATTATCACTATCTGTATTATATATTAGAACTGTTATACCATTTATTATTTTTTCCACTGTTGGTTATGGGCTTTCTATGTTTGCAAGGGTGGACGGTTTCCCATTTATAGCTTCATTTGCTTTAATCGTTGGTGCTTTTACTAATATTTTATTGGACTATATATTTATTGGAATATTAAACTGGGGCATAAAAGGTGCAGCTTATGCCACAGGGTTATCATATATTGCAACTTTTGTTATTTTAGTGTTTCATTTTCTAAAACAAAAAGGTGTATTAAAACTAAACTTAAAAGCAAAAAACTATAATGAAATGATAAAAACAAGCTATAATGGTTTTTCAGAATTTTTAAATGAAATGTCTGTTGGTATTACTATGGCTTTATTTAATTATACCATGATAAAATATGCTCAAGAAGAAGGTGTTGCAGCATTTACTGCTATTAATTATATATTATGGGTTGGTAATATAATTAACTATGCAGCTGCAGATTCGCTTAACCCATTAATCTCC
>CALADT010000269.1 GCA_937890655.1 uncultured Mucispirillum sp.
CTTCGCCGTTTATTAAATCATTTAAAGTTAAGTTATATGTTTTTAAAGCATATGTGGTTTTGCCGTTATAAGCACCACCGATTATTAAATCCATAATGATACCCCAAATATACTACTTGCAAGAAGTATTATTAATTCATATATACATACACTAAACCCTGCCAAATCTCCTGAAAGGCCACCAAATTTTTTATTAAAATAAAAAGATAAGATTATGGAAGATATAATAAGTAATACCATAACCATAACTAAATAATATATATGAAAACAATAAAATATAAAAATAGATAAAATAAGTAATAAAATTAGCCCATAAAAGGATAATATTTTACCGTTTTTATTTTTAGAAAAAGTAAACAAAAGCCCTGTATTATACGCACTTTTTGTATTAGCTATTAAAAAAAGCACAAATATTCTGCTTAATGAAAAAATAATAATTAATAATGGCAGGCTTATATTTTCATATAAGTTTTCAAAAGCACTAAATATTAATATAAAATATACTACTGTATATATTATGGCAAAAGCACCTGTATGTGGGTCTTTTAATATTTCCTGCCTTTTTTTACTATCCCCATGGGAGGAAAGCGCGTCGATGGTATCAATATACCCATCTATATGGATACCACCTGTAAAAAGGATAATTAAAGCAGTGGAAAGCCCTGCATATAAAATAGAAGATACTTGAAAATAATCACACATTAATAAAACAAGAAATTCTAATAACCCTAAAATAACCCCTATTACTGGTAGGAAAAAGAAAATATATTTCATATTTTTTTCTTCCCATGATATATTTACCATAGGGATAGTAGAATACATAGATAAACAAATTATAAAACTTTTAATTATATTCATAAGGAACCCTTATGTATATATGGAATACCACTGATAGATTCCACTACTACATCTGATTTTTCTACAATATAAATAGATGCTTTATTTAAGGTTTTCATATATTCTACCATTTCTTTATTATAAGTTATACCACATGATGATATATCGTTTGATACTATTACAAGATTTTTACAGTTTTCAAGTAAATAGTCAATATCTTGAAATAAACTTTCTATATTACCACCATCATATAAATGGTTTGCTGTTAATGTGCCAAGACATTCTAAAATAACAGCTTCATAATCTTCTACATTAATACTTTTATAATCTTTTTGTTTTTCATAGGTTTCAAAGCCTTTTCCCTCACGCATTTTCCTGTGATAGGCTATACGTTTTTTTGCGTGGCTGCTAATATTTTCCATAGCAGCAATATATAACTTTCTGCCTTTAAAAGAAGTCATAATACTTTCAGAAAAAAAGGATTTACCACTATCTGCTCCACCTGAAACAAAATAAATCATTTTCTATTCTCTTTATATTTTATAGCACTTTTTATAAAGTTTTTAGCAATATCAATATTTGATAAATAATATAAGTGTGGGTAGCCTGCGTATAGATTATCTGATAAATAACAGCCTTTCCAACTTCTTTTACTTAATGGCTTTTTCATGGTGCAATGGGATAATTCCTGCTCCATAGAAGAATAATGAAATTCATGGGCTTTTAAAACTGTGCTTTTTTTTCCAAGAATACTATCCTTTTCTGTTTCCATATAAACATAGCCAAAGTTTTGAAGTTTATCTCTCATTATACTATCTCCTTCTAAAAGATTTGCTACTTCTATATTATTAATAGATTTATTAATATACATATAGCCACCACACTCTGCCATAATAGGTATATTTTTACTATAATAATTTTTAAGGGATTGTATAAAACTTTTATTACTTGCAAGTTTCTCTAAATAAAGCTCTGGGTAGCCACCATAAAAAATTAATCCGTCTAAACCATCAATTATACTACTATCATTTAATGGGGAAAAATAAACTATTTCTGCCCCTAGTTTTTCAAGGACTGTTATATTATCTTTATAATGAAAACAAAAGGCACTATCATAAGCTATGCCTATTTTACAACTTCCTATTTTTTCTATATTTATAGGTTCATACTCTAGCTCTTGTGATAGTTCTGCTGTTTTTATAATTTCATTATATTCTATGGTTTCTTCTAAAGTTATGGCTATATTATTAATAATTTCATCAATATTTTTCATTTCATTAGCAGTAACAAGGCCTAAATGACGGCTTTCTAAAGAACAGTTTTTCATTTCAGGAATATAACCATAAACTTTTATATTTAGTTCTTCTTCTATTATTTTTTTATACATTCCATAACTACCCTTGCTAACACGGTTTAAAACTACGCCTTTTATGTTGTTTTCTTTATAGTCTACTATGCCTTTTATTAAAGCAGTTATGGTATTTGCTTTTCCTTTTGCATCTATTACTAAAATAACAGGACTAGATGTAACCATACTTATATGGTATGTGGAACATTCATCAGTAAAAGCTATACCGTCATAAAAACCCATAACACCTTCTATAATCGCTAGGTTATCACTTTCTGCAATAATGTTTTTTACGGTATTTTTATCTGATAAAAATAAATCAATATTCCTGCATGTTACATTTAATGCTTTTGTATGGAACATTGTATCAATATAATCAGGGCCGCACTTATAACTTGATAAAGCTACACCTTTATTTACTAAAAGCCTTATTAAGCCCATAGTAAAGGATGTTTTACCACTACCACTACCTAGTGCTGAAATTATAATACGGCTAACTTTTTTTCTCACTGCAATTTACCTGTTATAATATATACAGGGTTATTTCCCATCATCATATGGTATGGCCCTGCTTTTTTTGATTTTGCACTATTAATACATGTTACTTCTGGCTCTACATTATATAGTTTAAAAGATTCCATAGCAGAAGATAGTGTTTCTAATGTTATGGCTGTAACACATATTACCACATTATTATTTTTTTCATAAACCATTTTAAATATTTGGCTCATGGTCTTAGAGCTACCACCTATAAAAACTTTATCCGGTGTTTTAATATTTTCAAGTATTGCAGGGGCTTCCCCTTTTATGCTAACAATATTATAACGTTTTAAGTTAGCTTTATTAATATTTATAAGTTCAAATGCCTCATCTTCTTTTTCAATGGCATAAACTATACCGTCATAAGCTCTACCTGCAAATTCTATGGCACAAGAGCCTGTTCCTGCGCCTATATCATAAACTATATCACTTGGTTCAATATTTAAGTAATCAGCAGAAAGCCACCTAACATCTTCTTTTGTCATAGGTGCTTTACCCCTTGTAAACTCTGTATCTCTAAAATGAATATGTGGGTTTGAATAGTCTTTATTATAAATTAAAAGAACAGTTAAATCCATAAACTCAATATTAAGCATATTTTTTATATTATCAGATAATATCCGTTCGTTTTCAAGGTGCATATTTTCTCCTGCATAAATATGCACATTTTCAAGGCCTGCTTCATAAAGCTCATTTATAACATTATGGGCTTTTGCTTTACCACCTGTTAGTAAAAATGTATATTCGTTATAGCTAACAGCACCTATGGCAGAAGATTCTCTACCATGAAGGGATACTATTTTCACATTATTAGCACTTAATTTCACTTTTGATAATAAATATTGCATACTACTAATACCTGAAATAACTTCAATATTAAATTTATTATCTAACCTTTCTATTACAAGTTTTGTAAGGCTAAAAAACGATGTATCCCCTGAAACTAAAAGTGCTATATTTTCATTATTATCATTTTCTATTTTTGTGATTATTTCAGAATAGGCAGGGACATTTATATTATTATTTAAACATTTATATTGCTCTGAAAGTCTGCTACTTCCATATACCACATTACATTTTTTAATAATATTTTGTGCTAAAGCAGTTAAGTCATCAATATGCCCCATACCTGCCCCAATAATATATAAGTTTTTCATATATTACATTACTTCCTTAATTCTATCACATAAAACATCGGCAATACGTTTATCTGCCCCTAATGTTTTACCCATGCTTATTTTCATATCTTTATGGTTTTCTAAATATGCTGATATTTCTTCTGGTATATCTTTTATAATGTGCATACCGTCAAAAAGGAAATATGGCACAACTACAATCTCTTTTACACCTTTTTCCCTTAAAAGGTCTAAACCTTTTTCCAAATTCACATCGCAAAATTCCATATAAGCATGTTCCACTATTAAATCTGGTAAATTATTTTGCACCATTGCAAATACTTCTTCCATTGTATCAAGAGTTTCTTTTCTTCTACTACCGTGAGCTATTATTAATATTCCTTTCATATTATTCACTTATTTCTCCTATTTTTTCTATTAATGAATCTATTGTAGGTTTTTCTGCCATAACTGACTGCATACCACATTCCACTGCTGTTTTATATGTTTGTTTACCAATACATACTGCTTTTACTTTTGAAACATCTGATATGTTGCCACCTTTTATAAACCCATAAACTGCAGCACTACTTGTGAAAGCTGCCACAGTGTTTTTATTAATTAATTCTTCTATTGATGTGTGATAAGATAGTGGTAAAAATTCTGATTTATATGATGAAACCCCTAGCACATCATATTCTGCTTTTAAAATGGTTTTACTAAGGGAAAGTTCATCAAGCTCACCCTCTACACATAATATTTTACCCTGCAACCCTTTTTCTTTTAAAGCATCTACCATACTTTCATTTGAGTTATCTTTTGACATAAAATCACATATTATGCCGTATGTTTTTAGTTCATTATATGAAATATTACCAATACAGCCTATTATTAAGTGGTTTAATTGCCTGCTATCAATACCTAACTCTAAAAGCTCTTTAAAAAAGTATATTACACTATTTTTGCTGGCAAAAAGTAATATTTTATAATCTTTTATATTTTTTATAGCCTTATGAAGTTCTGTTTTATTATCTAATTCCCCTATTTTTACACATGGGTAATCAACAACATCCACCCCTTGAGATTTTAGTTTACTTGTAAGCACATTGTTTGAAACATATGGCCTTGTAACAATAACTTTTTTACCAAAAAGTTTTGTTTTTTCATACCATTCAAATTTTTGAGAAAGACTGCATACTTTACCAAATGCAATAATAGAAGGGCTTTTAAGTTGAAATTTTTCAGCATCTTCTACCATATTTGAAATAGTGGAATAAAGTGTCCTTTGGTTAAAACGTGTGCCGTTTTCAACAGCAGCACAAGGCATATCTTTTTCCATACCAGCATCTAGCAGACCTTTTACAATTTTATCTAATGTGGAAACACCCATGTAAAAAATAAGTGTCCCTTTTGTGCCAACAAGTGCTTTATAGTCCACATACTCCACAGAGCCTTCTTTTGCATGGCCTGTAATTAAATGGATAGATGAGGCATAATCCCTATGGGTTACAGGTATTCCAGCATATGCAAGGGCAGATATGGCAGAAGTAATACCACATATAACTTCGTATTCCACATTGTTTTCCACAAGTAGTTCTAGTTCTTCCCCACCTCTGCCAAAAACAAATGGGTCGCCACCTTTTAAACGGACTACGTTTTTACCTTCCAATGCTTTTTCTAGTAATATTTTATTAATTTCCGGTTGTGGTATATTATGGTGGTTCATAACTTTTCCCACATTAATAAATTCAGCCTTTGGGTTACTAAGTGATAAAACATCATTTGAAACAAGCCTGTCGTAGACTACCACATCGCATGATGATAATACGTCATAGCCTTTTAGAGTTAATAGCCCCTTGTCCCCTGGGCCTGCACCTAATAATGTTACTTTTCCTTTTTTCATAACACGTTCCTTATAACTGTGGCATACTCTTTTGCTGTTTTATGGCTTTCACCATTTTTTGAGATTAAACCACAGGTAATTTCATTATTTTCTATCACTGCTGGGAAATAAAAATTACATAAACTTTTATCGCTTATATTATTATAATATTTTACTCCCACTTTTTTTGCTTTTTCTATTATTTTTTCGTTTAGCCTGCTGTTATTTGTAGCAGCTATTACCATTTCATATTTATTTGTTATATCTTCCTCTGCTACTTCCCTTATTTCAAGTGATACATTATCTATTACAATATTATCTTTTGTAATAACAAAAATATCTGCATTAAAATTTTTTAATATATTAATACGCCTTAACCCTATATTGCCTGCACCAATACATAAAACTTTCATATTTTCCATATTAATAAATAATGGGAAAAACATAACCTACCTGCTTAAATATTTTTCTTTTATAACAGTTTGTAGCTGTTCTTGTGTATAACCTTGTGCCATCTCTTTTGGTCTACTTATAACAATAAGTTCAGCCCCTGAAGATTTAGCAGCCTCTAGTTTTTCATTAAACCCACCGGCTGTGCCTGTATCCTTTGTTACTAAAAAAGCACCTTTTATTTGCTTTAATGTGGCAATATTCATTTCCACAGAAAAAGGCCCCTGCATACATATTATATTTTTTTGCATATAGCCTAAATCAAGTATATTTTTTATAACATCTTTATCAGGTAATACTCGTGGGAAAAGCCGTTCCATACTATCTATCTCTTTATATTTTGCAAGCTCTTTTGAACCGGTTGCTAAAAGGATATTTCCTTTTGTGGTTTTTAAATACTCAACTGCTTCTTCTATACTTTCAAAAGTTTTTTCATCTTTATTATATGTAGAAGGTCTTAAAAGCCTGTAATATGGTATATCCACTTGAGTGCATGCTTTATAAAGGTTATCTGTAACAATACCAGCATATGGGTGAGTGGCATCAATTACAATAATTTCTTCATTCTGCATACTTTCAAATAGTGTTACCATTTCTTCATATGTCAGCCTGCCTGCATATGTGGAAATATACTCCATTTCAGGTAACACTTCCACTCCATACTCTGTGGCAGTATATACATTTGCATATATTTTTTCCTTATTAAAAAATAAGGCTATTTCTTTTCCCTCTGTTGTACCAGCAAAAATTAATGGCTTTATCATACCCCTTTATAACCTCGTGGTGTTACCATTTTATTATTTATTAGTTTTGTAGTGCTGTTGCCTATTATAATTATGGTAAACATATCTGCTTGAAAATCTTTTAAATCTTTAAATAATAATGTGCCGTATTCTTCCTGCTCTCGTTCGCAATTTTTCACATAACCACATATGGTATTTTCATTAATAAATGGGGACATTATATCACACGCTTTTTTCAAATAGTCTGCTCTTTTTTTGCTAGACGGGTTATATAATGCAATAATAAATTCTGCCATAGCAGCGTTATGTAATCTTTTTTCTATTTTTTCCCATGGGGTGAGTAAATCACTTAAAGAAATCACTGCAAAATCATGGGTTAGTGGTGCCCCAAGCCTAGCTGCTGCTGCTAATACTGCACTTATTCCTGAAATTACTTCTATTTCCACAGTGCTATTTTCTGCAAGCTCAAGTAAAAGCCCTGCCATACCATATACTCCTGCATCCCCACTTGATATAATAGATACAATATTTCCTTTTTCAGCAGCCTCTATTGCTTTTTTACAACGGTCTACTTCCTGTTTCATAGGGGTAACAATAAGCTCTTTTCCCTCTATTAAATCAGCTATTAGTTCTGTATATACTCCATAGCCTGCAATAACGTTACTTTCTTTTATGGCATTAAGTGCTCTTTCTGCTATTAAATCTTTACTTCCTGGCCCTGTGCCTATAATATAAATTTTACCTTTCATTTATTACCCCTTTTTTAAAAACTTCCCTGCCATTTTTCATAACCTATGGCAAGAGTGAACCCGTTTTCACTGGTTTTTTTCACTATTATTTCACTATCTGCATAACATTTTACTGCTCTTTCACATACATTATCAACACCGGTTATATTTTTAACAAATGATGATGATGAAAAATCTCCCTTTATGCTTTCAAGCTGTTCTTTTGTATATGTTATAAATTTTACATTTAGTTCTTTTGCTAGCTCTATTATGGCTTTTTCTTCCTTTTTAATATCAATGCTTGTAACGGCCTTTATTTGTAACGGATTAATATTATTTTCCTGTAAAAGCCTAAATACAAGTGATTTTAAATGGGTATAATCTCCATTTTTTCTAGCACCTACACCTAAAATATATTCTTTTGGTATAAGTAGCATACTACATGGGAAAATAGTTTTATTTATATCTTTTGATATTACTATTCCACATTCTACATTTTTATTTTCCACAAGCTCTTTTGGTCTTTCCCCTTTTATTACATAATCAGAATAAAAACCAACCTGCTCCCCTGAAAGTATTCGTTTTGAAACTTCCTTTATTTTAGTAATATCTTTTATTGCTAAATTATTTAGCACCGCCCAGCTATCTACTGCAAATTTATTATTTCTATCAGTAGAAGTAGTAACAACAGGCACAGCATGTAAAAACTTTGCTATTTCTTCTGCCCTTTCATTGGCACCACCTATATGGCCTGAAAGGAGTGGAATAACAAATTTTGCCGTATCATCAATAACTATTACTGCTGGGTCTTTATCCTTTGCAACAATATTAGGTGCAATAGCACGGCAGGCTATCCCTAATGCTGATACAAAAATAATCATATCTGCTTTATTGAAAACTTCTGCAGCCCATGATTTTATATCTGTATTTAATAAATTTATATTTTCATATTCATATTTTCCAAAAACAGTGGCGAATTCATAAAGAGTTTTTAGTTTTAAACTAATCTCTGCCCCTTGTTTTGTAAATGAAACTATATATATATTATCCATCTATGCCTTTTCTAAATTCATGAGTAAAGGTAGGGTCATAAAGTTTAGAACGTTCATATTCGCTGCCTAAAAAATCCCCCACTAAAATAAGTGCAGTTTTTGTTATACCTGCTTCTTTACCGTCTTTTGCTAAATTTTTAAGTGTAGTAACTATTTTCTTTTCATCTTTCCATGTGGCTTTATACACTATGGCACAAGGGGTATCTTCACTATAACCACCCTCTATTAATTCTTTTGATAAGTTTTCCATCATAGATGAGCTTAAAAATATAACCATTGACGCTTTATGGCTGGCAAGTGATTTTATATTCTCTTTTTCAGGCACAGGGGTTCTGCCTGCCATTCTAGTTAATATAACAGTTTGGGAAACAGTAGGCAGAGTATATTCCACATTTAAACTAGCAGCTGCACCAATAAAGGAGCTTACTCCAGGAACGCTTTCAAAAGGAATATTTTTTTCACGAAGTATATCAGTTTGTTCTCTAACAGCTCCGTATATACTCATATCCCCTGTATGTAAACGGACTACTGTTTTATTTTTTTTATGGTTTTCTTCCATAACTTCAATAACTTCTTCTAATGTCATTTCTGCACTATTATATATTAAACATCTTTTACTAGCATATGTTAAAAGTTCAGGGTTTACAAGTGAACCAGCATAAATTATAACATCTGCTTCTTTTAAAAGATTACACCCTTTAATAGTGATTAAATCTTTATCTCCAGGGCCTGCCCCTACAAAAAATACCATAATCTATTCTCCTATTCTTCCATATTATCTTTTACTATTATTAATGAAAAATAACTACTTTTATCTGGCACATCTTTAAAGTTATAATATACTTTTTCTTCGCTCATACCACAGTTTTCCACCATATAAGTAATATCTTCTAGCCCTAGTTCATTAATTTCTTCTTTTACTCGTGATAACCCTTTACCACTTTTCATTAATATTTTACTACCCTTTATTTTTAAAAGCTCTTTATTATGTTCATAACTTGCAGGTATAATTATTACCGGTTCACCACCGTCAGCAATAGACATATTAAGCCTTGCAGCACTAGCACAAAAAGAAGTAACACCTGCCACCATTTCAACAGTATAGCCATTTTTTTCAATAATCCTATGGATATACATGTATGTGGAATAAATGGAAGGGTCGCCTAATGTGGCAAAAGCAACAGTTTTACCCATATCTAAATATTTTTGGATTTCTAATGCACTATTATTATGGTATTCTTTTAAAACATCTTTATCTTTTACCATAGGCATAGGGCAATATATTATTTCTTTTTCCTTTATATGCTCTTTTATAATTTCATAGGCTCTATTTGTGCTTGAAGCACTATCTGGCAATGCTATAATATCTGCACTTTTTAATATTCTTACGGCTTTTAATGTAATAAGCTCTTTATCTCCAGGGCCTATACCTACTCCATATAATTTTCCTTTAGTCATGTAACCTTTCCTTAAAATATTTTGTAAATTCCAATGCGTTTTTACTATATTTCCATGTTTTTTCTTTATTTGTAAATATTATTATTTCACAAGGTATGCTTGCCTGCAACCGTCTATTAATATTTGCATATACTCTTTCCATAACCATA
>CALADT010000270.1 GCA_937890655.1 uncultured Mucispirillum sp.
TCTAAAGGTAGTAATAATGACTTTTCTAGGGTTAGAAAACTTTTATCACCTTTTATATTTAGCTCTTTAAATACATTAATACTATTAAGGTCGGCTTTAAAAAAGCTACATATATTATATATTTTTATAACCTGTTTAAAAGATATATTATTTATAAATGAAAAAGCAAGATTTAACCCATTACTTATATTATATTCACCATAAAAAATATACTCATCCCCCGTATTACTAAAACCTGAAATTTGATAATATTTATTATCTATACTTATACATGCAGGGGGTATATTTGTTTCGTTATTATATATATTAAATAAATCATTATTAATATTATCTAGTTTTATTATTTCCATTTTTTTCCTTAATTTAAGAGAATTTCTTCATACTGTCTAAAAACTTCTAAATAGCAGTTAATTGTGTTACCACATTTGCTGTAATCTGTTTTAATATTATCATACATTTTATTATAATATTCTATAACATTAGCAGGGTAATGGTTTATTTCTGCTATTTTCATTTTTTTATTAAATAATATATCAATATAAGCTCTATATGTTATAAGCTGGCGGTTAGAACATATCATTTTTACACTTTCTTCTATGGCATTAGAGCAATCAAGCTCTGCTACACCTAAAAGTGATGCTCTTTCTATTAAAGCGTTTGTTTTTTCCCTTTCGCTTTTATAATAGTATGCTGGGAATTTATTAAACCCTACTTTTTCACCATCTATATTAATAACTAAAACTTCCCCATTTCTATCCATTAAAACCACATGTGGATTATTATTAATATTTGTTAAAATAGTTTTAAAATATGATGTGTTATATATGAAATCATTTATTTCTTTTGCTACATCTTTATTTAAAATTTCTAAATTTTTGTTTAATAAAAAGTAATATTTTTTCCGTTCGTAGCTAATATTGCTGGCATCATACTCTATAACTGCTAAATAAACTGGAGTGCTTGTTTTAGAGATATTTATAAATAAACAGTTAGCACCGTATTTTTTTAAGTCAATACTTGTAAATTGGCTAAGATATGCTATAAATTCTTCAATGGTATATTTTTTATTTTTCATTACCTGTTTAAAGTTTAAGGCATAAAGAGTGTTTAACTGGTCTTTTAATGTATCCACATTTCCTGCTGCTGACATTAAATCACGTTCATATATTTTTTCATATATTACACTGCCATTTATTCCAAAAGATTCCATTTGGCTTACAATATGTAGTTTTTCTTTTGGAGTTTTATCTTGAAAAAGTTCACTAGCATAGTAGTTTTTGCCGTACTCTGTACTAAAATATGCAGGGTTGCGTATTTCAATAGTGTTTAGTTTATTTTCCACTTCTGTGCCGTTTATAATATATGATGCTTTATTAAATGGCATAATATATAAATTACCGTAGTAAACGTTATCTGTGCAATGTCTTGCTGGGTATTTATATGGGTCGCCATTATTATCTTTGCCTATAATATTATAATAATACCTTGCATATAAATCTCTGTTTCTATAATCAAGTAATTCATCAAGTATAAAAAGTATAGACTGTTCGCTTACTTTATTAATATATACTTTATGGTAAATACCGTCGTTATAAATATCAAAATAACCGTTATTAAATAAAATATATTGTAATATATTTGACTCTTCTGCCCATTTATAAAAATCTGCAGGTTCTGTTATGGTGCTTTCTGACATTTTTAATATAAATGGTATAAAAAACCCAGCCGATAAGTTTTTATCAAATTCTACTTCCCTGTAGTTTTCTTTATAAAGTTTACTATATTTTACAATATCTTCTAAATTATAAAGACCGTCTTGGGCATAATAAGCAAGTGCAATATATAATGGGTAATGGCCAAATGCTCCGTATTCCCCTTTATCTATACTTGTTTTTAAATAATCAATGGCTTTAAGTAACGCCCTATTTTTTATACCTTCATAGCCATGAGAAATAAGTGTTCTATATTCTTCTGTTTGGTATAACTCCCTGTTAAGGCCTGCAAAATAACCGTCTGAACAAGCTATTTGTGGGTTCTTTGTAATATCAAATTCATAGCCAAAAAACCTATAATTTATATATAAATTAGGTGCAAGGTTTGCTTTTAAATCTTCTAGTGCTGTTTCTATAACTAAAATAGTGTTTTCGTTATCAGCATTGCCCCTTACATACTGTATATAAATATTTTCTTCACCGCCCATATATTTATTTTCTGTCATAAGTGGGTCTACTATTATATACTCGTTATCTTCTTTAAAATCCACTGTATAAATATCATACTTACTACCTAGATATGTATTAAGGTAATAATTTTCTGCATCTGCATATTTTGTAACTTCAGTTGTAGGTGCTGTGCTATTTTCTTGTGTAGTGTCAGTTAAAGTTGCTGGTGATTCTTGGCTGTAACCATAACCTGCTGTTAATATAAAAGTAAATAGTAATAATAATTTTTTCATATATCACCTTAATGTATCCTAATAGTTTTCAATAACAACATCATCTGCCGATATGGTGCAATCCACTTTACCAAAACATTTTTTAGAATGGATATGTTTTGCAAGTATAAGCATTTCCCTAGAACCACATATATAAACCGTATCCCCTACTGATTTTTCAAGACAGTCTATAACACCTTTAAACTTAAATAAACGGTGGATATCTGGCTGTTGGTCTCGTATATTACCTTTCCATACGGTTTTTACTTTATTATTTTCATAAACCATATAATCAGTTTGAGTAAATGGAATATTGTATTCACTTAATATTTTAGGAAAAACACCTTTAAAATATAACTTATTATTTAAAGGCTTAAGGTAGTTTAAGTTATAATAGGCAGGGTTTCTAAAGCCCATTCTATATGGATAACCGTTTTTCATTTCAATAGTATAAACTACACCTTTTAGTGGGAGAAAATAAATTGGGTTATCATAAAGTTTATCAAAATTATTGGTTATTTTATAGTAAGCTGCAGAATCCTGCTCACTACTACTTTTACCTGTAATAGTTTTCTTTAGTATGGAAGTTGTTATTTTATAATCCCTAAAACGTTCATAAAATGGGTTTATGGCATATTTATTACGAACAGCTAACCCAACAGGCATATAAAAATTATCGTTTAAATAGTTATATACACCACCTTGTGATATGGCAATATTAAAAAAACCTTTACTTAAACCATCTCTTATAACTTCTTCAAGGCCTATATTATCATTATATGCTAAATAGTTTAAAAGTTCTGCAACATTTGTATTATTAATACCTAAAAATGTTATATCTTTACCACCATACTCTTTCCACAGGGCTGCATATTTTTTTATATTTTCAAGCTGGTATAACCTGTCTTGCGCTAAATAAGATAAAGCTATCATTAAACTTGCCATAGCTTTGTCTTCGTCTTTTTTCTCCTGCATATTGTTTTCTAAAACGTATTTTACCATATTTCTTGCTTTTAAAAGTGCAAGGTTAATACGCCTTGTAACTTCTGTCTGTAAAACATAGTTGTTATAAACTTCATCAGTTATTTTTGATTCATATACAGTAGAATATGGTAGTATATACTGGTTAAAATCAAAAATATTTAAGTTATCTCTATTTACATAATAATAGCTAATAACTTTATAAGCATCTTGTAATGTGTTACCATTTCTTAAAAACTCAGATGCTAGTTCATAACTTTTATATTGAGTAAAATTATCATCAGTTAAAACATATGCTTCTAAACTATATCTTGGTAAATATTTTTCATAATCACTTTCTTGTGTTATATCTAATAAAAAACTATACTTCATATCTTTATTATATAATGAAGTGCCGGCATTTACTGTATCTAAATTATTTTCCATACTATCAAATATGTTATATTCTTTAGACACTTTTATTTTATCTATTTTAAATTCGCCGTTATCTTTACAGGCTGTAAAAAAAACTAATAAAACTAAAAATGATAATATTTTTTTCATATGCTCTCTCCTTAAAACATAGCTTCCACAAAATTAGCAGGGTCAAATGGCCTTAAATCTTCCATAGATTCCCCAAAACCTATATATCTTATAGGTAGTTTTAATTCACTTACAAGCCTAATTGCAATACCACCTTTTGCTGTGCCGTCTAATTTTGTAAGCACTGCTGCATTAACATTTATTGCTTCTTTAAAAGTTTTAGCTTGAGTGAGTGCATTTTGCCCACTGGTTGCATCAAGAACAATTAAACTTTCCTGCACTTTGTAGCCTAACACTTTTTCAGATACTTTATTTATTTTTATAAGTTCCTGCATAAGGTTATGTTTTGTATGAAGTCTGCCGGCTGTATCTGCAATAACTACATCAATATTTTTTGCTTTTGCACTAAGTAAGCCGTCATGAATAACAGCTGCAGGGTCGCTTCCGTCTGACTGTCTAACAATTGGAATATTAAGCCTTTCTGCCCATACAGAAAGCTGGTCAGCTGCTGCTGCTCTAAATGTGTCCCCTGCTATTAACATAACAGATTTACCAGCGTTTTTATACATATTAGCTAGTTTTGCAATACTTGTGGTTTTACCTGCTCCGTTTACACCAGAAACAAGTATAACATATGGTTTATTTGTCATATCTTCTTGAAATTCATCAACACTACTTAATATTTCAACTAATGTCTGTTTTAGTGCGTCAATAATCCGTTCAGAATCTTTTAATGTTCCCCTTGTGTATTCTGTGCGTATTTTTTCAATTATCATATCAGCAGATTGTGGCCCAATATCTGCTGTAATTAAAAACTCTTCTAATTCTTCAAGTAATTCATCATCTATTGTTTTTTTACCAAGAAAAACCATGGATAGCCCATCACGAAATTTCCCTGATGTTTTTTTCATACCTTTTTTAAGATTATCTTCGGTTGTTTTATCCTTTTTAAAAAAATCAAATAACCCCATTTACCCCTCAAATAAATATATTAGCTAAAGCATTTTATTATAATTTTATTGAAATTGCAATAAAAGAAATATTATGACAAAAGGTAAATTCTAAAAACGATTGCGACAAATTAAGCAGTTATTTAAGTTTTCAAAAA
>CALADT010000271.1 GCA_937890655.1 uncultured Mucispirillum sp.
AAGGGCAGTTAATGTTGCAAACATTGTCCTAAATGTAATGTATTTAAATACATACAAATAAGAAAACTGTTGCGATAACGGAAATAATAAATCATAAAGCATACTTTTTTCTCTCTCTTATCTACTTTCTTTTATAGCTTTCACTATATCTTCAAACTTTTTTGCTCGTGATGCTTTTACTATAACAGCACCACTTTTTATATTTTTCACTTTTTCTATTACATCTTCTTTTGTAAGAAAAATCTCTCTGTTTTTTAAATTACTAGCTTTTGCATAACTTTCCCCTACAAGGTAGAAATTAATATCTTCATATTCAAAAGCTAGCTGACTTATTTCATTATAAAAAGATTCTTCATAGCCTTCTATTTCCCCCATTTCGCCAAAAATAGCATATTTTGGAGTAATATTTATCATATTAAGGCTTTTTGCACTTTTTAAATATGATTCAAACCCAGCATTATAACTATCATCTATTAAAAATAAATCATCTAGTTTTAATAAACTACCATGCCCTTGTGCAGACTTATATTCTAATAACCCTTGAGCTATTTTATCTTCACTTATATTGGAAAGTAAAGCTCCATAAATAGCTGCAAGAGAGTTTTCTGCCATATGCATATATGGGTGGTTTATTCGAAACTCTCTATTTGTTAAGTTGGTAGTAAATGTAATATATTCTGTGCAATGGTTATATGATGTTATTCTTATACCAGAATTATTACTTTCACCAAATGTTCTAAATTTAAAATCCCCTTTTGGCACAAATGGAGTAAGCATAGTTGGTATAATAAATTCCCCGTTTTTTGCAAGGCCATCACTTATACTCATTTTTTCAAATATTAACCGTTCAAAAGTTTTAAACCTGCCAATATGAGCATGCCCTACACTTATTACTAAGGCCATATTAGGTTTTACTATTTCAGTAAGTTCTTTTATCTCCCCAAAATTATTAGAACCTAACTCTATTATAATTGTAGTAGCATTATCATCTATACCACAGCCTGTAAGCATAACCCCAAGCATATT
This sequence comes from uncultured Mucispirillum sp., assembly GCA_937890655.1. Taxonomy (GTDB): domain Bacteria; phylum Chrysiogenota; class Deferribacteres; order Deferribacterales; family Mucispirillaceae; genus Mucispirillum. The sequence continues at coordinate 1,027 of CALADT010000271.1, forward strand.
GTTTTTATTGCCATCAGTTGCATATACAATTTCCTTTTGAGAAAATATATATTTAAGCATTTCTTTCATGCCTGTTTTACCAAAAGAGCCTGTTACTGCTATTACTCTTTTACCTGTTTTGCTTAAACTATCAAACCTATATTTTCCCACTTCCTGCATATATGCAAGTGTATCATTAACTAATATTTTATTACCTTTTATATTATCATATAACTCTTTATTATCCATAATAACACAACATGCACCCTGCTCTAGTGCTTTTTGTGCATATAAGTTTCCGTCGCTATTTTCTCCTTTACATGCAAAAAATAAAGAGTTTTCTTTTACAAGCCTAGAATCTAAAAAAGCGCCGTTAATATGGCAATCTTTTTCCACATTAATTTCAATAACAGGATGTATTTTAGTAAATTCTACTACTGTCATTATAATTCACCTAAATATTTTTGCACCACTTCCCTATCATCAAAATGGATTTTTGTGCTGCCTATTATTTGATATGTTTCATGACCTTTACCGGCTATAAATATTATATCATTTTCTTTTGCAACAGATACTGCTAAAGCTATGGCTTTTTCTCTGTCTTTTTCCACATAATATGTGCTGTCTTTTTTTATACCTGCTAAAATATCTTCAATAATTTTTTCAGGGTTTTCTGTTCGTGGGTTATCGCTTGTTATAACTGTAATATCTGATAACTCTGTGGCAGCTTTTCCCATTCTAGGACGTTTACTGCTATCTCTATCCCCACCAGCACCAAACACTGTAATTATTTTGCCTTTACATACTTCTTTTATAGATGAAATAGCGTTTATTAAAGCATCATCTGTATGGGCATAATCTACAAATGCAACTATACCTTTATTACTGTACCTTTCAAGCCTTCCAGGAACATTTTCAAGGCTGTTTATTCCATTTGCAATATCTTCTAAACTAATACCTAAAGAATAAGCTGCACCAATTATTCCTAATATATTTTCTAAATTATATTCACCAATTAGTTTTGATGAAATATTTATCACTTTTCCTAAAACAGAAATCTCTGCTTCAATACCGTTAATAGTAGATGTATATTTAATAGGAAAAATATCTGCATCATTACTAAAAGCGTTAAAAGTTATTTTATTTTCAGTAACTTTTTCTGCTAATTTTTTACCATATTCATGGCTTATATTTATAACTCTGTATTTAGAATATAAATCTGTAAAAAGCATTGCTTTTGCTTGAAAATAATGCTCCATATCTTTATGAAAATCTAAATGGTCCCCTGTTAAGTTAGTAAATACTGCCACATTAAAAAAAGCACCGTTTATTCTGCCTTGAGCTAAGGCATGGCTTGATACTTCCATAACAAGCCCTTTACAACCACTTTTAAGCCCCTTTGCTAAACTTTCATATACTAGAAAAGGAGAAGGTGTTGTATTATCAGTTTCTACAAATTCATTATCTATTTTTATACCTGTTGTGCCTATTCTACATGTTTTTATACCTGCTTTATGGAAAATACTCTCCATAATATATGTAGAAGTAGTTTTTCCGTTAGTGCCTGTAATTGCTACGGATAAATAGTTTTCCATAGGTTCATTAAAAAATATGGAAAAGGCTTTTGGTAATAATTGCCTGCCGTTTTTTATAACTGCATGGGCTATATTATCACTTAATTTTTTTTCGCATATTATAAACTTAACTTTTCCACTATTATATATTTCTTCTGCATCTTTATTAGAATCATAGCTTTCCCCACAATAGGCAAAAAATATTGTGCCGTTACTTTTTCTTGTGTCTACTGCTATACTTTCTATTTCTATATTTTCAGTATTATTATAGTTTACATATTCAGGGTTAAGTTTTTCCACAAGCTCTTTAATTTTCATAAGATACTACCTCAATCTCAGGGTCAAAATAATGCTTTTCAGTAGATATAAACTCTGCTATCTGCCTAAAAATATTTGCAGCAGTAGAACCACCATAAATAGAGCTTCTTGGAGATTCATATACTACTATCATAGCAATTTTAGGGTCTTCAGCTGGGAAAACCCCTGCAAAACTTGCAGAATAGTTTTGAGTGGAATAAGCACCTGCTTTGTTATCATATACCCTTGCTGTGCCTGTTTTACCAGCAAGTTTTGTAAGTTGTGTTTTTGCTCTTTTCCCTGTGCCTGCCTCTACTGTCTGCTTCATTAAATCAAGCATATATGCAGCAGTTTCAGGGGAAATTATCTGCACTTCTTCATGTGCTGGTATTGCCACTTCGTTTCCATTTACTATTCTTGATACTATTTTTGGGTTTACCATAACACCACCATTTGCAATAGCTGCATAAAAACGCACTACCTGTAAAGGTGTTACAAGCACTTCATAACCTATGGCTACTGAAGTTAATGTAGTTTTAGACCAATCAGATACAGGTTTTACTCTACCTGCCTCCTCACTTGCTCCAAAAATACCTGTTTTTTCTCCAAAGCCTGATTTTACTAAAAAGTTATAAAAATCTTGCCTGTTACTATTTTCGCCCCTAATTAACTGTGTCATACCAATATTACTTGAATGAGTGAAAACTTCATCCACAGTTAATGTGCCATAATATTTTGTATCAGAATAAGTATATTTACCTATTGTAATCTTTTTACTTGTATCAATAAGCCTATTTCTATCTAACTTATTTGCATTATGTAAATAGCTAAAAGCCACCGTTTTAAAAGTAGATCCTGGTTCAAAAACATAGTTAAAACCGTGGTTGCTCCAGTTAGCAGGTGGGTATTTCCAATATGTATGTGGGTTAAACCCGTTTACATTAGCAGATAATATAATTTCGCCGGTTTTAATATCCATTGCTACAACAGAACCGTTTTTTGCACCAAATGTTTTAGCACCCTCACGTAATATATATTCAGCCCCTGCCTGCACCCTTGAAGATAATGTTAAATAAACTTGCGTATCAGGTTTAGCTAGCTCACCTTTATCTTCAAATAAAATAATTTTTCTTCTGGAATCTTTTAATCCAGCAACTGATATTTTTTCACCTTTTAATCTATCTTCTAAAAAATATTCTATACCACTTCTGCCAATATTATCAGACCCTGTAAAGCCTATAACATTTGCCATTAAAGAGCCTTGTGGGTAAAACCTAGAGTCTTCCACAAAATATTCAAGCCCTTCTATTTCATTTGCAAGCCTAACTGCTTTTTCTAAATCTATCTGCCTTGCAACCCATGTAAAAGAATCGCTTTCTCTTAAAGATTTTTTATTTCTAGAGCTAACTATTATACCGTTTTCCTCTAATGCTTTAAAAAATTCATATTTATTAGGTATATTTCTTCTATAAGCAAATAAAGAGCCGGTGCTTTTATTCCTTGCAAGCAGTTTACCTTCTTTATCATAAATATAACCCCTGTCTGTAACAACTGTTAAACGTGGGTCGCTTTGCATTTCCACTAATTCAGCATACTTATCACCTTCTATAACCTGTAAATAGAATAGCTTAATGAAAACTATCCCAAAGATTACAAAAGAAAATACTGAAAATAATTTTATCATAGTACTACTTTTGAACATAATAAACCTTGCCACCTTCTGGGAATATAAACCCTAGATTTTCTGCACTGTTAAAAAGTGATTCCCACCTTAAAGCATCAGAATATTTTTGTGCTACTGCTTCATATTCTAAAGATTTTTTATCAAGTTCTAAAGTAAGTTCATATATTTTATAGCCTTCATCTATACAATGCTGGCGTATTATCATAAGCACTGCCATACAAAATACAAATATTAATGTGCCAAACACAATAATAGGGGCAAGAGATATGCCTAACCCTGCTGCTCTGTCATCACTCATTACTCTCATTAAATTCGCTCCGCTGCTCTTAATTTTGCACTTCTTGAAAGTGGATTTTCTAAAATCTCTTTTTCAGAAGGCACTACTGGTTTCCTTGTAATAATCTTAAATTCTTCTTTCTTATCACACACACATACTGGAAATTCAGCAGGGCATGTACATGAAAGAGCATACTGGTTTAACCATTCCTTAACTATCCTATCTTCCAAAGAATGAAAAGAAATAGCTACAAACCTACCTTTAGGCTTAATAATATCTGCTATTTTACTCATTAAAGATTCCACAGCGTCAAGCTCACCATTAACAAAAATACGTAAAGCTTGAAAAGTTTTTGTGGCAGGGTTAATGCCTTTTTTATGGATTTTTTTAGGCACTGCACCTTTAACCACTTCTGCTAAATCTAAGGTATTTGTAAAAGGTTTTATAGTTCTTCTTTGAACAATAGCCTTTGCAATATTACGAGAAAACCTTTCTTCACCATATTTATATATGATGGTAGCAAGGTTGCTTTCAGAATAAGTATTCACTACTTCACTTACCGGCTCTCCACTAGATGTATCCATTCTCATATCAATAGGGCCGTCTTTTCTAAAGGAAAACCCTCTTTCTGCACTTTGCAGCTGAAAAGATGATACACCAAAATCTGCATATATTCCTTCTACCTGTTTAATACCTTGAGATAAAAGCGCCTTATCAATATCTGCAAAATTACTGTGTATTATAATAACACGTTTATCTTCTGCAAATATTTCTTTTAATCTTGATACAGCCTCCAAATCCCTATCAAGAATAATAAGCCTGCCATTATCTGATAATTTATGTAAAAGCAACCTAGCATGGCCTCCACCACCACCGGTGCAATCTACATACGTCCCATCAGGTATAACATTTAAGTAATCTATTAATTCGTTAAATAATACGGAGATATGCATAATCTACTCCGAAACTATCATATCCATAAACCCAGAAAGTGCGTCAATATTGCCATCCAACGTTAAATCAACATCAGATTCTTCTTTTAACCATTTTTCTTTATTCCAAAGTTCTATCATATCATAAGCACCAATAACGTAACATTCATCTTCTAAATTAGCAGCATTACGCAACTGTGCCGGTATATTCATTCTGCCAGAACTGTTTATTTCTATACCGTAGGCAGAAGCACTTAGTTTTCTAAATAGTTTAAAAGCTTCCGGATTGGCTTTTGCCTTTTCATACATTTCTTTCATTTTGTTATCGTATATTACTTTAGGGTGGATTTTTACGATACCACCAATGGAATATGCCATTAATGCATCGTTACCAAAATTTGCACGCAATTCCTCCCGCATCTTCGCAGGAAGACTTAACCTACCAGCCTCATCAAACTTGTTAAGATAATTACCTGAAAATCCCACTTTCCATCCTTTATACATTTTATGACATTTTAATACATATTATGCCACCTACTCCCATTTGTAATAAATTTTTTAATATTAGTCAAGTAAATTAATTTAATTTATTTATATTATTTTTTATTAAATTTATAAAATTTTAGTTTATAAATATATTTTACATAATATTTTAATGTATTTTATATTTTATATATTAATTTTTTAGTCATAGTAAACAGGTATGTATTATATATGGTATAAATTTAATATATTTTATTTATATTTATCAATAAGATAGGCTTATAACATTAATTTATACTACAATAAAAAATTTTTTATGAAAAAAAATTTTTATTTCTATATTTTTTCTTGATATTACTTAACAAAATGCTACATTTGTTCTATTTTTAGTTGATAAAATTTTTATCTTTTGAAAATAGAATAAAAAGTATATTATTTTTTCTATGTTAAATATTTTTATTGCTTTTTTTATTAATTTAATATAGTATAAATAATAAAAATTCAGGTGTTATTAAGGCAGCACGTCTGGTTACTCCGTTTGAGGTTTTGAGTAAATGAATGTTGCGGCTTTAACTAATTCAAATTATTACGTTCCTGTATCTTCTAATAATCAGCAGATTGATGAAAAAATTGCGAATGAAAGTAATAATACCCAAGTTAAAGAAATAGATAAAGATTCGCAAGAAGTTCAAGAAGCATCAGCAACTTACAAAGAAAACCAAGAAAACACTTCAAATAATTCATCATCTAATAACCAAAGTGAAGCCCCTGTTTATACTGGGGAAGAAATATTATCAGCTAATAAAGAAGATAAAAAAGAGTCTCCAAAACAGCTAACTGAAGAAGAAAAAGAACAGGTGGAGAAATTAAAAGAAAGGGATAGAGAAGTAAAAACCCATGAGCAGGCGCATATTGCAGCAGGTGGTGCACACGTTAAAGGTGGAGCAACTTATGAATACCAAACAGGGCCGGACGGTAAACAGTATGCAGTTGGTGGCCATGTAAATATTGATACTTCTCCTGTGGAAGGTGACCCACAAGCAACAATTACAAAAGCACAAACAATCATAAAAGCTGCACTTGCACCGGCAGAACCATCTGGGCAGGATAGAGCTGTGGCAGCAAAAGCTAGTAAAATAATGTCAGAAGCTAGAAAACAATTAAACGAAGAAAAACTTAACCCAGAAAAAGAAGAAGAAAACAGTGTTGAAAATAATAATATGCTAAAAACAGAAACATCAGAAGATACAGCACAATCAAATGGTAGTAATAATGGCAATGAAAATGTGCAGTTTATAAATAACCCATATAAAAATAGTGCAATAACAAACCAAGAAAATAGTGATAATAAAGAAAATAATATGAATAATATTAAAAATACAAACAATAATATAAATAATCAATACAATATTCAGCAAACAGCCACACAAGAAAGTATAAAATCAGCAAGGGAAAATACACCAGATAAACTTCTAGGTGCATTAATCTCACTTACTGCATAATATTTATAAAACATATATTATTCATTATACAACCTTTATTGTTTTATATACAATATTTAACCCCATTACTGTCTTCTCTGAGCCAATAGTTATAGTGGGAACAGGTTCCCCCTATATACCCCCTTAATGTAAAAATATTTTATTCATTACAAAAGATTTTCATAAGTATAAAATCACTATTAACTGATTAATTACTAATAGTTATGTATAATATTCAACTCCGTTACTGTCTTCTTTAAGCCTTTTGCGAAAAGTCTAAAAAAAATCATTTTTCTATATTTATTTTTTAGAGATTCTTCCTTTCACTCAGAATTTATACTGCTATAACATGGTTATTACTTGCAAGGATTTATAATATATTAGGATTTATATTTTATATTTTTCTTTACTTTTTTTTATTAACACGCAACTATTAAGATATATCACTACTATTTATAAGCCTCTATGCAAATATGTTTAACATATTGATATTGCTTATTATATATTCCTATTTCACTAATAGTATAAAATATTATTTAGCCATATAATCTATTTCTTTTTAGTTTTTAAGCCGGATACACTATAACAGTAAAGCTGTAAAACACCGTCCTCTTTTGAAATAAGTCTGCTAATTCTAGTTTCTTTTACATTTTCAAAATAATCAGTTAAGTTATCTTCTTTTTTTGTGGAAACAAATACACCTGAAGAGCCACTACAATCATTTAATGTGCATGCTTCTGGACGGATTAGTATATTATATGACAATAATGATGAAAACCCTTCGTCGTAAGAAAAGAGCAGCTCCCCTAATCCTATAATTTCCTGCATACCAAACCTATTAAACTCATATATTTTGGAATACTCCATATTTTTTGGAGTTAGTGGGGATTTTGGAGCAAGAGTTGTATAAACCGATACAAACACTGTGAAAATAATAAAAATACCTAGCAGAACTTTATATTTATAACTTTCAAAATAATAACCTGTTAATATAATACTAGCAGGTAAAAATGCCCCTGCATTTCTTATATCATTATGGAATATAATACTCACTATTAAATAACTTATCCCTAAAAATACTGCTGAAACAAATAAAAAATGTATTTTGTTATTAACAGCTCTTGTGTTTAAATATACAAATAAAACATATATTAACGGAAGATATGTAATTAAAAGCATAACATAATAAAAAATCATATTATCATTTTCATAAACTGGATATTTATAAAAAATACTAAATAACCCAAAATAATGTAAAACAGCAAATAAAACAACCCAAAAAATACCACTTAAAGCCATAATAACATATGCTTTATTTTTAAAAAGCTCTTTTTTTAATGCACCATACAAAAATGGAAGTATTACAAAAATAATACCTGTAATGTCAGTTGTTACAAGTAAAAGTAATGCAAAACTCACCCATATATAATAACGTATTTCGTTTTTTTCTTCTGTTATTATTTTAAATAGACCATAAATAAATAATGCACCTGCAAAAATAAATAACCCGTTAGGGGTTATGGAAATATAAGCATATGATACAGGAATACTTACAAAACACATCATCATACTAAACCATGCCCCTGTTCTATCTGATATGCTATAAGTGATATTATAGATTATGAGTAATGTAAAAGAAATAAAAATAATAGCTAAAAGCCTTAAATTTAAAGATGAATCACCAAAAAAATTAATGCCTTGAATTAAGTATTCCATAATCCCAGTAGGTGCAATACTCTGCCAAGATGAACCTATACTTTTTAAATAAAAAAATGCCTCATCTGAACGCAACGGTAAAATATACGAACTCCACGCATAATATATACCTGCTAAAACTATAAAAAAACCAAGCATTCTGTCTGATTTAACCACTACTACTAACTCCTTAAATTTATATATCTGCTTTTATATACGTTACTTTATAATCATACCTATGTAATACACCCTCTAAAACCAAAATATTAGAAAGTAAACTACGTATATTTTTATAAGATGGTGCTGCTGCTTTTGTAACTATCTCCTCAAACTCTTTATTACTTATATAACCACCAATATATGTTGCAAAGTCATTTAATATTACTTCATCTACATGTAAAAGTTTTAACTGCTCATCTAAAAGCTGTATCCGTTGTTTATATTCTTTTGGGTTTTTAAGCTTGTTTATTATACTAAAAAGTTCGTTTTCTTCAATATCTTTTACAAAATATGCCATCATTTGGTTATGAATCTTATTAGCATCTGTTAATTCTTTTATACGGTTCATATTAGTAATAACTTGTTTTAACTTATAATCTGATTCCCTAATATGGCTTAAATACATTTGCTCTGCCTGTATTTTTGAAAGCCGTTTTGCTAACACACCATATATTAAGTATTGCATAAACTGGTAATCATCTTTTTCTGTTTTATAGTCTAATTCATTAAAAATATTATTATATACCGGCGAATTATAGTCAATTTTCATACGTTTTTGATAAAGCTCTACATATAAATTGAACCCATAATCATAAAAATCCAGCTGAAATTCTTCTATTTTATCCTTATCTAAATCATCTATGGATTTTGGTGCATTAATATCTGGTAACTGATAGTCAAAGTTAAATATATTTTCATTAATTTGTGCTTTTGATATTATATCTAATAAAGAAACTTTATCTTTTTCTATATTAAACATAAAAATATAAGAAGCATCACTTTTTTCTTCTTTACCTCCAATAATAACAACATCTTTATTAATAGCAAGCCCTGTAAAATTAATGTTAGGGTATTTACCACGCAACATATTTTCAGGGGTTAAAATAAACACCGTTTTTCCTTTTTTAAAACTTAATGGGAACACTGTGCGTTTATTAAGCTGAACTTCAGATACACCAAAAGTATAACCATTACTAACGGCTGCTATTGGCTTAAATTCAATGAAATTAGTAACAGGTGCAGCAAAAGATACACTTGCAAAAAGTGCAGTAGATAATAAGATAAATAACTTCTGCATACAAACCTGCCTATTGATTTTATATTAAAAAACTATACCTCATGGTTAATAATAATTCTACCTTTTAAAGAATTATTATCCATTTTTGTAAGGTATTCTTGTATTTCAAATATTGATATTTCGTTACACATAAATGGGAGTGTTTTTAAATACCAGTCCCCAGCTAATTTGTATAAAGCCTCTCTTTTAAGGCTTTGGGAACATTTTAAAGAGTCTATCCCCACTAAATTTATACCACGCATAATAAATGGTAGTAATGATGATGAAAATGTTTCTTTTAATATAGCACCACATACAGCGATTGTAGCACCGCCTTTAACAGAACGTATCATTGTGCTTAAAACATTACCACCTAATGTATCTATACCTGCCACATATTTATCATCAAGCATATGTTTTTCTAAATCTTCAGAAAATTTATCAAAACTAACTACATTACTTGCACCAAGCTCTTTTATAAAATCTTTATACTCTAAATGGCCTGTTACTGCTGTAACATTATAACCACATAACTTTAATATACTAACAGCAAAAGCACCTATGCCGTAGGAAGAACCACCCACAACCACATCTTTAGAGCTACTTTGGATACCTGCTGCCATAATTTCCATAACAGATAAAGCAGCTGCAATACCATCAGAACCTAACACCATACTCTCAAGCATAGTTAAACCAGTAGGTAAATTCACTATCCAGCTTTCAGGCACACTTACATATTGGCCAAAACCACCAGGGACTTCTAAACCAAGCCCATTACCAAATATTAATACTTCATCACCTGCCCTATAATTTGGGCTTGATGATTCTATAACGATACCTGCTGCATCAACACCAGGAGTATATGGATATACATTTTTACGAAATGGCGTGTTCTCGCGGGAGAAAATAATATCATATGAATTAATAGTAGAATACATTACTTTTACTAAAACATCACCCTTAGGTAAATGTTCTGTGTTTTCTAAAATAACTTCACTAACTAATTTGCCGTTATTCTCCTTAATAACAAACGACCTAAATGTACTCATTAACTGCTCCTTATATCCACAAATACATTACAATTTAATACTAAAATTATACTGCAAAATGCTGACAACAATATTACATAGTTCATTTATAATACAATAATGTTCTACTTATTGCAATACTTAATTTTAATACGGTTTATATCCATATGTCGCATACCTAAATAATAAAAATATTAAGTTAAATATTTGCACTTTCTGGTAAAAAATGTTCAATATCTGGTTGAAATAAAATATATTGTGATGGATTGTTTCTTTTAATTTTATCTGTGCCACGTAAGGTAACTATATTTTCATACTGCTTATCAGTAAACGATAAAATATCCACTTTACCGTCCTGTGGCATATTTTTTTCTATTAATTTTATTAGTTTTTCTACATGTTCTTTTCCAGGACAAGGACGCAGATATACTGAAAACTGCACCATTTCAAAACTATTATCTAATAAAAAGTTTCTAAATTTAGTTGCCGTTTTTCGCTCTTTTTCTGTAACCACTGGCAAATCAAATAACACCATTATCCACATAAGCCTATACCCACTTAAATATGTCATAACTCACCTGTTAAAAAGATGGTTTCAAGTCCTCTACTTTCAATATCGGCAAATCTAATTTTTTCTTTAGGGTTTCAAGGCTGTATGCAAAAGAGTATGATAATGACTGCATTCTATTAATAATAGGACTTCTCCCCCTATCACTATCTAAATCTAAATAAAGCATATCTACTAACTGCTTTTTAACATCTGCTGTTAATTCTGTTTCACCTTGCAGATACAAATTATATACAAAATAATCAATAATAGGGCGAAAAGGCTCCATTAAATCATCAGCTAAACGCATAGGGTTGCTTTTATTTTTATGAAATATTCCTATGGCTGGGTTTAAACCTGCACCCATAATAGCCCTTGCTATGCCTGTTCTAAATATTGTATACCCATAATTTAGTAAACTGTTTACTCCACTGCCGTCTTTATCTCTAATAAACCCATTACCAAATAATAGATTCCAATATATTTTAGCTGCTTGAGCTTCTATATTCGTTTTATCCCCTGTTTTAATGTATTTTATTAGTGATTTTACTTGTATATTGTCTTTATCTAATGCTTCAAGACATACAGCTTGATTTGTTACTTTCATTTTAACAATATCCTGCCATATGGAATTATATAAACTCTTTTTTGCTGATATTTGACTATCTAACCTACCGGCCATTAAAGAATGAGTATTTACAGGCCATAAATAAGCTGATGGCAAATGGTTAGAACCACATATTACAAAGGGAATATTTTCTTCTGCAAGCTTTACTAAAACATTGTTAGTATATGTAATACTATAAGAATTAGCAATTACAGCTCCTATATCAAAAAGTGGTATTTCATACTCTTTATTATCTTTTACCCTAACCACTAAAAAACCTCTATGCAGGCTTAAATGTGCCTGCATATCAGTTATTTCTAAAATTCGTAAATCCATTAATGTTTATTCCAAAAATCAATACTAGGAGTTTTCTTTTTACTTATTATACCAGATACACTAATACTATAATGAATAGCATTCAAGTCATTAAATAAGGCATTAAATCCTTTTCGAAACTCATCTGTTGAACAATTAATAGGCATTAATGTTAGATTATTAGCTACTTGATTAATACCTTTTATAATATAATACTGAATATCTCGTCCTTCTTTTAAATCAATATACCCTATAATATCTCCTTTAAATAATCTATACACTAATTTTGCATTCTCTTTTTCACTAACCCATTTTGGTTTAAAATTTTTCTGTGCTGCATCAAAAAGCTGAATAACTTCACTGTAACATTTACCGTTATACTCATATATTTCAACACATAAATTACTTCCTGGAGCAAACGCTTTATAAGGAATATTTTCTTTATTATATATTTTTACTAATGGATCTTCTTTTTTTAATATCCTTATATTTTTTATCTTTCTTTCTTCTATAAGTTTATTAAATTCTACCATATTATTAATTGCAGCACTTCTTAATTCAATATCTCTTATAGCTTCATAATGTCTTTTTTCTTTAAATTTATCAAGTGGCCATCTTGTAACAACATTGTAACCGTCTTTATTATTGTTTATCATACCATAAGCTGTATCTTCATGGAGTTGTCCTGATATACTTCTATCTATTTTATGGGAAGTATTAATATTATTTACAGCTCTTTCAATATGTGCCCTATAATTATGAAATGGTTCTGGCATACTCTCTAACAGTTTTGTAGATATTTTATTTTTATCATAACAAATTGCAGAAGCTGTTGATATTTTTTGTAAAAAAGACCTAGTAGTTATAGCAACAACAAATGCATCTATTGCATGGTGTCTATGGTCATTTCTGTTTTTATTATCATCTTTTGAAATAAGAGAATTAAGCCCTAACTTCCCACGTATCATAGCTGTAAGTTGACCAGGAATTGACCATATGGAGCTTTCATTATCACTATCATATAATGATTTTAAATATGTAGTAGCAAGCCTTGAAATATATTGCGTATCTGTTAGCTGTCTTGCTATAAAATCTCCATTTTTATTGTATAACTCCATAGCATCTTGTTGAAATCTTTTAAATTTACTATCGTTTTTCTTATTAAAAACTTTTGCTCTTTCAATTATTTCATTATAATTATAACCGTCTTTACTATCTTTAAAAGCCTCATATGGTGTTCTATTACCTTTATAATAATTTGCTCGTTTCATAGATAGAGTTTTATTATTAAAACTATCATCTAAAGTTTTTGAATAAGGCACAATATGTTCTATTTGAACTTCATCACTAAAAAGCTTGCTTATACTTATTTTTTCACCTGTATAAACACATACTCTATCTATTTCTTTTTCACCTAATTCAAGCCATAATTTTACCTTATCCCTTGTTGGTTTATCATTACGAATTATAGTTTTATATTCTTCTGCATACTCTTCTATAATTTTTTTAACTTTTTCATTTTCTACTTGATTTTCTGCATTTATCTTTTTATATCTATCTTTTACTTTTTTACTATTTTTTAAATCCCTTGCTAATTCTATAACGATTTGTTCTGGTTTACCATATAATGAAAGCAATTCATTTACTAATTTTCTTAATTGGTTTAATGCCGCATGAACAGTTGGATTAACTATTTTACCATAGCGTTCTTCATCATTTTTAGGGTTATCAATTTGTGGGTTTATTACACTAAACTCTAAAATTTCACCATAATATTTAAGTTCATCACTTGCAGAATTATTTGTTTTTTCCTTATATCCTGCCTTTTCTTTTGCATGATGTAAATCTAAATTATCATTATCCATAATGGTATTTAAATCTATAACAGCTGTTTTACCATAACTTATATAACCAGTATCAAGTTTA
>CALADT010000272.1 GCA_937890655.1 uncultured Mucispirillum sp.
ACAAAACCAAAACAGGTGGATATGGGTATTGATCTTGATAATAATACAGATAATAATAGTGATAATAACACAGTAGTTGTTACAAAACCTAATATCAAAGCAGATAATAATACTAATGTGGAAAAAAATATGGATAATAAAACTGTAAATAATAATATATACGATAATAAAACCATAAAAAATAATATAATAAAAGATAATAATAGTTTAAAAGATAATAAGACTTTAAATTATAATAATCTTATAAATGATAATAAAACAACAGTCATTGATAATAAAAGTAAAAATAATATTATAATAAATACAGATAATGTTAGTAAAATAGATAATAAAACATTTAATAAAATAAAACCATATACAGATAATAGAACGTTAAAAATTGATAATAAAACTATCCCAAATATAAAACTACCTATTGATAACAAAAGTAATGAAATAGATGATATTATGAATAATTTAGTTAATGAGTTATAATTTTATATTTATATTTGATTTATGTAAATAATTATGTTATTGTATTAGAAGTAACTAGGAGGAATAAATGAGTAAAAATAAAATCACAATAATAACTATAGTTGTTACATTACTTGTTATACTAGGTATAGTATTTTTTGTTTTAAATAAAAAAGTAGGTTTAGTAGCTGAAAAAATAGAAACTAAAATAAATAATCTATTAATATCAGCTAAACAAATGGATGAAGATCATGTAGACTATGATTTATTTAAGTGTTCAGGTTCTAATAAAATAGTTTGTAAAAGTGATTATGTTAAAGTTACGGATGATGACTTATCAATACACTATAAAGATATTGAGTTTGTTATTAAACCATCAGTTTCATCTTTTGTTATAGACGTAAATATGGATTCTGATATAACTTTTAAACCAGATATTAGTATGGATGAGATTAATACTAAAGGCCCATTAAATAGTTCTAGTGAAGTAAAATTAATGCCAAAAGACTCTTTAATTAAAGTAGCTTCAAAATCTAATCTTAAAATTAATGATATTGATGCAAATAATGAATTTGTTGTTTATTTAGCAAATGATGAGTTTAGCAAATTAGAAAATGTAATGGATTTATCTAAAATGTTAGATAATATAACATCAGAAGAAATGGATAGGATGATGTCTAATACTGTATATGGTTTTGCAGAATATAAAATGAATTTGGAAAGTGGCAAATTATTAGAGGATGTAATTAATATTTTTAAGCCTATATCGCCTATGAAGCTTCAATCTAAAGACCAATTAGTGACAGTATATGAAGAAGCAAAAGGGTCATACAAAGAACTTTTATCAGGAATGAATGATGGTTCTGAAGAAATGAAAATAATAGATGATTTAATACTTAATTTAGATAATATTATTTTAAAAGGATATAATAAATTTGGGTTTCAGTTTATTAAAAAAGATGGTGTAGATGTTGAAAGTATAATAAAGAGAATGGAACCAGAAGATTATAATATAACATTTTCAAGCGAAAAATAAATTACAAAATACCTGCTTTTAAGCAGGTATTTTTTTTATCTATTTCAATAATATTTGATTTAGGTTTATAATTATGATATTCTTTTAAAAAATCATAAGGGAAAGAATATGAGTAAAATATCAATTATAATATTTAGTGTATTAACTACAACTGCTGTTGCAATAGGCGTAGTATATATTATTGCAACTAATAAAATAAATAAAGAAGTAGAGCAAATAGCAACAATTATTAATGGCTATTTAGAGCAAGTAAAAACTGAAAATATGGATATATTTCATTATGTTCCATTTAAATGTAGTGGTTCATTTAAAATTACATGTTCTAGTGATAAAATAACATTTTATAGTGATAATAATAGTATAAATGCAGAGAATGTTAAATTTATTATAAAACCTTCTTACAATAGTGTTATTTTA
The DNA here is from genome assembly GCA_937890655.1 of uncultured Mucispirillum sp. GTDB lineage: Bacteria > Chrysiogenota > Deferribacteres > Deferribacterales > Mucispirillaceae > Mucispirillum. Next base: position 1,907 of record CALADT010000272.1, read on the forward strand.
AATGCAAAAAGTGATTTTAGTATAATAAGTCCAAACCATAAATATGTAGCTAATTCTGACTGCAATGGCGATATTGTCTTTGTAGAAAACAGACCACGAGTAAAATTAACAGCCCAATGTTTATCTAATATGCAACCTTTTAGTGCTACAAATGATTTTAATGTATATATGGAGCATGAAGTATTTAACTCTAAAAATTTATTAGAGTTAGCAGGTAAATTCCAGCAAGATGAACAATTATTAGATAAAATCATTAAAGAATCAAAATATGTTATTGCAGGTTTAAATGGTAGCATAAAAAGTGATAATTTATTTCAAGATACTTTAAGCTGGTATAATAATATATTATCAGAAACAGAGCTGACAGTTACAGAAGAAAGTGTAAAAAATGGTTATGAAAGCACAAAAAATTTCTATAAACAATTATTAGCATATACTTCAAACGAAGGATCAATAAAATCTATTTATAATTTGTTTAATGTATCTGATAAAGTAATTTATGAAAACTATAACCAAGTAATATTTAATATAAAAGCCAATGAAAATAATATTGATAATTTATTTAATGGTTTTAAGTTAGAATATTATAATTTTGATTCTTTAATGATTTTATCTAATAATTG
>CALADT010000273.1 GCA_937890655.1 uncultured Mucispirillum sp.
TTGCTTTATCTATTATTTTACTAATTTCTTCATCACTAAATAAATAATTATTTTTTAAGTATTCTATTAATTCATCGTTAGTAATGTCTGATAATATATTTTCAATTATATTAAATTTTTCTTCACCTGTAAGATTATACCATTTTTCTCCTAATATATCCTTACTACCCATAACAGCATTTGTGTTATTACCTTGAATAGTTTTATTTGTAGCTTCATGGGTAAACATACCATATTTACCATTTGTAAAATGTTTTTTTAATAAATTACGAACACTTTCATATTTCATTTCTTTTTTACGATTTAGTTCACGTTTTATAATATTTTTTTCATCATTACTAAGTGGCCTATAATTCATTATATAATCATCATAAACTCTTAAATCATTTACTCTTTGTAATAATATAAAATCCTGTGCTAAAACATGGGCTCTATGCAACCTACATTCATTAGGGTTTAAGCTACATTTACCTACTTTTTGGGCTTTTAATGGACGCTGGTAAAAGATAATATCATATAATTCATGAATAACTTCATCAGTTAATTCCTTATGATATTTTTTCTGCTCAGCCATTATAATATTATATTCTTCTTCCATTACTGCTCTATCTAAATAAATTTCATAACCTTCTTTACCGTCTACTTTTCCAAGCCTTGCTCTTACAGGTTTATGGTTTTTTAATAAGTAATATAAATATGCACCAGCTGTTTTACAGTTTTGTTTTTCCATTTCCTGTTTTAGTTTTGCAATAGCAGGCTTTATTTTTCCACTATCATCTTGTTTATCCACTTTTCTATTGCTTTTAAACCCTCTACGTTTAGATATATGCATAAGTATTCTACCTAACTCAAAAAGCTCTATTTTTTCATTTACAGCTTTATTTCGTAATTCATATGGGTTAAGAATAGATAATTTTTTGCATTCTTCTATACTTTCTGGAAATAAATTATATTTTATGAGCCTATGTAATAAGTGATTTCTTCTTGATATTTTTCTATCAAGATTACGCCTCATGCCTCTTGCATTTCTTCTGCTAACAGCTAGTGGGGATTTATCTTTTTCATTTCTACCGTCATGAAATATCCTAACACCTGCTTTAATAACAGCAACAGGCTCTTTATTATCATTTAACCTAAGCATACACCAACCAATAGAGTTTGTGCCTAAATCTAATCCTAATCTATATTTCATTTTACGTTCACTCATAACATCCCTCAACTTGTAATAAATTATATATTACTTAATATTTTACAAATATTCAAGATTTTTCTTGACATTTTAGGAATTTTAATTATTATAGTGTTATAACATATTAGAAATTGTGGTGAATACAATAATAAGTGTTTCACACACACCAAATTTAGCTCGGCTACATGCTGGGCTTTTTTTATTATGATAATTTATATAATAATATATAAATATGTATAAAAGTAGTTTGTATTGACCGCAATTTCTAATATGTTATAATTATAATGCTTTTTTATATATAAAAAGAAAGTTTTGTATTGACCGCAATTTCTAATATGTTATAATAAAAAAATTAGATGAGGTAGACGCGTTACAGTTTTGTATTGACCGCAATTTCTAATATGTTATAATGGGCAGGATATGTAAAGAGCCGTCACTTTTTGTTTTGTATTGACCGCAATTTCTAATATGTTATAATATACATTAAAAGCAGTTAATGCTCCACCTTGTTTTGTATTGACCGCAATTTCTAATATGTTATAATTATATGAAATAATAAAATCATACTCTACTAGTTTTGTATTGACCGCAATTTCTAATATGTTATAATTTAAATTTTCATTATTATAAGTAAGTGTTAGTTTTGTATTGACCGCAATTTCTAATATGTTATAATTTCAATGGCAAAGATACGTGTGTCAGGGTTGTTTTGTATTGACCGCAATTTCTAATATGTTATAATAAAAGGAAAAATTTACAACTAGGTGGAACAGTTTTGTATTGACCGCAATTTCTAATATGTTATAATAGTATATAAAAGTGTATAAGCTACTTAGCAGTTTTGTATTGACCGCAATTTCTAATATGTTATAATTAGTTTTACCAGCTGAAGATATATAATTATGTTTTGTATTGACCGCAATTTCTAATATGTTATAATTTAATTCTAGGAATAGTAGAACTTAATTCTGTTTTGTATTGACCGCAATTTCTAATATGTTATAATAGAGGCGGCACAAGCACAGCAGATGCAACAGTTTTGTATTGACCGCAATTTCTAATATGTTATAATTATGATGTTGAGTGTGAATATGGTAAACTAGTTTTGTATTGACCGCAATTTCTAATATGTTATAATAAGTATGAGCCACGCAGTATAATCAACAATGTTTTGTATTGACCGCAATTTCTAATATGTTATAATCATAGGTTTAGAAAAGTCACCTTTTTCACCAGTTTTGTATTGACCGCAATTTCTAATATGTTATAATCTGGAAGTAAACAGGCTTATATTTACCATGGTTTTGTATTGACCGCAATTTCTAATATGTTATAATGAAAAGTATTAATGATATTTATGAAGACCAGTTTTGTATTGACCGCAATTTCTAATATGTTATAATTCCAGTCTATATTTACATTAAATTTTTCTTGTTTTGTATTGACCGCAATTTCTAATATGTTATAATAACGCGTTGGAAAACTTAAATATGAGTTACGTTTTGTATTGACCGCAATTTCTAATATGTTATAATGGTTCTGATGTTGAAGCAGTAAGGGAAATAGTTTTGTATTGACCGCAATTTCTAATAT
>CALADT010000274.1 GCA_937890655.1 uncultured Mucispirillum sp.
ATTTGAAAATTTAGGAGATGAATATTTTATTTATGATGAAGAAAGAAAAAGACTTACAGATAAATATCAAAATAAAATACTACAAATGGATACAAAAAATGCTGAGTTATTAAAAGATTTACAAAGCAAAGTCCATAATTAAATATGAAAAAAAATAAACTACTATTTTTAACTATTGCTATTATTATTACTATTGCTTCTTTTGTGATAATATACTTATATATTAAAGGAAGTGATAGTAATGATACAAATATAAGTAATGATTTAAAAAAGGATACGAATAACTATAAAAAAAACATAAATAATCAATTAAAATTAGTTTTTGATAATCTTAATAATAATACTGATTTATTACTTGATTATTTATTTGATAATACATCTAAAAATATAGATACATTAGTGTTAGATATTCAAAATGATGAAAGAAAAATTAATAATATACTAAATAATGCAATAAAAAATGCTGAATCGACAGAATATAAAAAAGCATATACTGCATTAAAAAAATATATTAATATACAAAATAAAGTTATATATGATTTAGTTGAAAAATATAAAACTGAAAAAGTTATAACATATGATACTTTCTATAATCAACTGCATAATACTCATGGTAATTTAACAGAAGATGAAATGAATAGTATTAATTTTTTATCAGGGGTTGATTCAATAAACAATGAAACATATTAAATTATTAATACTACTAATATTTATTTTTACTTCTATATCTTGTGCAAAAACTGATGCCATACTTTTAAAACAAGATATTAATAAATATGGAATTATTGAAAAAGAATTAAACATTAAAATAAAAATGATTAATGATGAAATGGTAGAATCTATTACAAAATTTAAAAAATCAGGTAATATGAAAGATTTTGAAAAAGATAATATAGCCATAGAAATGAAAATAAAAGAACTTATGCAGCTTACAAAAGAACTAAACACTTATATACAAACAAAAGAAGTGAAAAAATACCACTACTACACTATTCAATCATTAATAATACAAGAAGAATACATTAAAGAAACTATAAGACAGTTTAAAACTCTTGGTGAGCATGATATTACAAATAATGCAAAGCTGACACAAGTAAAATATGATAGAAAAATAAGAAAAATACAAAAAAAACAAAATGAATATTTAAAAGAAATAATAAAAGAAATGAGGTAAATATTTATGAAAAAAATCACATTATTATTTATGGTATTAATGCTATTAACGGCATGTAACAAAGAAAAGAAAATACTAGAAAATGAATATTACACAATTATTCATGATATAATCCCTATTTATAAAGAATATTTAGAAGTTTCTTCTAAATCTGTTAAAGATATGTATACAAATATAGTAAATGATAATACAGTTAATGTTGATGATACTATTAAAGAACTTAATAATATTGAACAAGAATATATTAATAAAATTGAATCAAAGGGTAAAGATTTTAAACATGAGTTATCAAAACAATATGTTCAAATTAAAATAAAATATATCCAAACAGTCTCTAAAAATTCAATACAAGCCCTTGATATTTTTAAAACTAAAACAGAAGAAGATATGCAAAAAAATATTAATGATATAGCTAAAATGTTAGGTGAAAGTATGAAAGAAATAGAAAATATAATAAAAGAAGATGAAAGAATAATGTCAGAAATTTCAAAAACAGTTAATAAATAATTATGCAAAAGATAAAACTAACCTTTGTTTTATTGTTCGTTATTAGTATTGTTGGCTGTAATGTTGCTAATAAGAATATAAAACAAAATATAGATAATAATAAACAAAGTAATGGTATTATTGTTGATAATAATTCCATAAGATTTACTAAATATTTAGAAGATAATTTATTTCAAATTAGTTTAAAAATTATGGAAGAAGAAAAAAATATATCTGATTCTAAAAATTATGATGATATGTTAAAAGCAATAATTAATATTAAAAATTATTTAACAGAATCATTTGAACTTATTGATAAATATGAGAAAAGAAGTAAAGACACTAAATATCAAAAATATATTTCATATGTAAGATGCACATATAATAATATTAAAAGCTCATATCTTTTTATGGAATCTGTTATAAATAGTGAAAAAGAAATAAAGTATTATAATTCCATTGAAAAGTTTAAAAATAAAATGCGTAAAGATACAAGTGATTTATTTTTAAAATCAATGGGAGAATGTGAAAAGTTACGATAAATACACAAAAAAATCATTTTTTATATAGTAAAATACTTGCATAAAAAGTATAAAATTATTATACTCCAAATAAGAGAAAAAACGGGAGGACGGAATTATGTCTATTTCAAATTCAATAAAAACAGCTGATTTTAAAGCAGAAAAACATGTGCCAGTTATCAAAGTTATTAGTAAAGATGGAGATACTGCTATAATTGAAGTATCTGTTGGTGCAGAAATTGCTCACCCAAATACAACAGAACATTTTATTTCTTATATTGATTTATATTTTAAAGGAGATGCAGCTATTCAACATATAGGTAGAGCTGAATTTTTAGCACATGGTGAATCTGCTCAAGGTGCTAACCAAGGTGCACTTCACACTGAACCTGTTGCATTATTTAAATGTAAACTAACTAAATCAGGCGTATTACATGCAGTAAGCTATTGTAATATTCATGGTTTATGGGAATCTGAATTAGCTATATAATATATTTAGTTAATATATAAGGTTTAAACTATACCCTGTTTGTTAAATCATTCAGGGTATTTTTTATTTAGCTTCTATTTTTATTAAAATTTATTATTAAATAATATATAACTTTATTAATTAGTCATAAGTCCACTATTATCCTTATAATTATATCCTTTTATGGTTTATATACTCTTATATTATAAACTAGAATATTAAATTATATATTTATTATGATACACGCCAGTATAAATTTGCTAAAACTAAACGAATACAATTATAACTATGCCCTTTTATGCTTTTATATACTCCTAATCC
>CALADT010000275.1 GCA_937890655.1 uncultured Mucispirillum sp.
AAAAATGGGTAGGAGCGTGTCATTTAAGCGGTTACACTATCCTTTATGAAAATATTTGAAAAAAATAAAAGAAAAAAAGTCAAATGTATAATTTGCTTTGTAATATTATTATCGGCTATATTCAAAAAAAGTTTAGTGAAAAATATTGAAATACTTTAGAAAAAAGTATAATATATTTTAAGGCATATAAATTGCTAGTGAATTATATAAGATAAACTGTAACAAATGGAGCATAAAACACATGAAAAAATATATATTTTTATTACTTTTACTACAACTTTTTATAACAGCTTGTGTGCCACAGGCAGCAAAACCTGTTGTGAAAGTATATACATTGGAGGATAGAAACTACCCATGTATTAAGGTAGATTTTGCAGACCAAATTCGCTATGTTGATATGAGTAATATAAAAGATGATGATAATATCGCTATTTTATACCAGCTTACTACTCCAGGTTACCAAATAGATGTTGTTAAAATGTATGCCTTAAAAAAAGCATTTAGCACAGAAAGTTTACCATCATTAAATAATAACCCATCAAAATTATTTGAAATATCTAGTATGGAAAACCCAGATAAATCAGCAGTTATTACATTAGAAGATACATCAGAGGGGATTTATCTTCGTGGTTCTGTTGGGTATTTTATACAGTCAGATAGAATGGTGCGTGTAGATATAAATAGACTTGTTAAGAAAACAGGCACATTTAGGTATTCAGGCCTTGAGGATTGGCGTAATTCTACTATAGGTAAAAGAACAGTAGAAAATATGAAAGGTATGGTAGATACTGTTTATAATAGTATAACTACCACATCATGCCCTAATAAAACAGATTTAAATAGTAATTGGTGGGAATAATCAACCTAATTTTATAGTGACATTATTATAAAGAGTAATACTATCTAAAATTACAATATAGTCAAGTAAAAATATTTATACTCTTTTAATAAGCTAATATGAGTGTATAGGCAAACTCTTTATGGGCTATAATATTAGGCATTTTGTGGAAATAATTAAGCTAATTTTATAGGGACACTATTATTAAGAGTAATACTATCTGGAGTAACAATACAGTCATAAGCAAGAATATTTACACCTTTTTCATAAGCTAATGTGAGAGCGTCAGCAAACTCTTTATGGGTTATAACATTAGGCGTAAAGTATTTAACATTTTCCATTTGTATTACAAATATAATATATGCGTTATACCCATTTTCTTTTGCATCAATTAATTCCATAATATGTTTTACTCCCCTTTGAGTAGGCGCATCAGGAAACATTGCCACATTATCCATTTCTAAAGTAACACCTTTTACTTCTATAAATATTTTTTCGTTACTACTTTCTGCATATATATCAAACCGAGAGTTTTTATATTTTTGTTCCATTTTTATTAAAGTAGGCATAGTGGTAGTGTTTAAAATATTTTTATTATTAATAAGTGCTTCATATACTACTTTATTTGGCACTTGCGAATCCATATTTATAAGCATGCTATTTTTATAAACAGATATTAAGTCGTATTTTGTTTTCCTATTTTGTGTGGGAAAATGCTCCAAATTTACATTGCTATTTTCAAGAAGTAATTCTTTGCATCTGCCAGTATTTTTTACATGAACTATTTCTTCATTATTATCCACTATACAGTGGGCTATGAATCTATTTGGCCTACATTTAAATGTAGCTTTTACAATATTATTATATTTCATAATAATTTACCTTTTTTTATAATATTATTTAAGATATCATAATTTATAAAAAAATAAAACATTTATAATACAAATTATATATAATTGTGCTAATAACTACTATTATCAATAATAAAAAACTTGACAAATTTTAATTTATTCTATATTTATGTTAGATACATTCTTAAATACTTGATATACATGAGGTAAGAAAATGAGTCAAAGTGGCGTAGTAAAATGGTTTAATAACTCAAAAGGTTATGGTTTTCTAACAGATGAAAAAGGTGCTGATGTTTTTGTACACTTTTCAGTTATTGAAAGCGACGGTTACAAAACTTTAAAACAAGGTGACAGTGTGGTGTTTGATTCTGTTGAAGGAGAAAAAGGTTTACAAGCTACTAATGTAAAAAAACAGTAACGTTTTTGTAAATTCATCCAAATAGGTGCTGTTTAACAGCACTTTTTTTAAAATATAAAATATTGTATTTAGTGTATAGATATAATATTATTCCCTAGTAAAAGGATATGAATATTATTTTTATCATATCCATTTCTTTCTTTTTTCTAATAATGGTTTCTTGACAAAATTATAATAAATCATATATACTACTATTTGGTGTAATTATGGTAAAGATAATTGATGTTATTATTATAGCAGGGTTAATATTTTGTGCTATTTTTTTAATTTTTAGGCCTAGTGATAATAATGAAAAAAAGTTATTACTTATTGTAGAAAAAGAAGAAATGTTTATTCCATTTGTGGATGGAAAATACAGCCTTGAAAAAAACGTTCATGATATATATGGTAAAAATCATCCAATTTACAAGCATATGGAATATATAATAGATAACGGTTCTATTAATGTAATAAGTTCTGATTGTGCTAACCATATATGTGTAAATACTGCCCCTATAAAAAACTGTGGGGAAGCTATAATATGTGCCCCTAACAGGGTGGCTTTTATAATCCAGTGTGATAATCAAGGACAATCTAAATGAAAATAAATTTATATATTTTAACAGGCTTAATGGCATCTATTAGTATTATTTTAGGGGTGGTGGAAAACTTTATTCCAACCCCTGTTCCAGCAATTAGGTTAGGGCTTTCAAATATTCCTATTTTAATTATGCTATATTTAACATATACTCGCTTTGCCTTTTTAAATGCTGTAATAAAATCATTAGTTGTGCCTATTTTTTCAGGTAATATTATATTTAAATTCTCATTAGGCTTTC
>CALADT010000276.1 GCA_937890655.1 uncultured Mucispirillum sp.
TTAGCATACAAAATCTTCTCATCTTCTCTATGACTTCTTTCTACCTTTCCATTCTTCCAAGGAGAATCAGGGGAACCTACCTCATGCCTCACATATAGCAATGAATTATTGGTTTAGTATACAATAAACAGTATAACTAGCTAATAATATTGCTAATGTTTCAAAATATTTTTCAATGAAAATAAGCAGAGCTTTATTTAATAATTGTTCTGCTTTTTTCATTAGGCTATTTCTTAACCACTTAAGCATGGCAATTTTACACCTCCTTTAAGATTTAACAATACATCGTAGTATTGCTAGTCTTTGGTAGTTTAAAAATGTCATACTATTTTTTATATTTCTTTTAACTTTGAACACACCGATATGGTATGATGAATTAAACCTATTCTATATATAGATTTAGTTGATAATATAACTAGATATTAGTTATCTTTGAGTCTGCATCAAGCAGAGGACCCACAAGGATAATAAGATAACTATAATATAGTAGAGTATTTTTATGGTATCAACAATTATTCTAAATACTATATATTTTCTTGATTTCACTAATTATCAAATGTATATTATAAAAAAAAATATTTATGAACTATAAGATGAAAAACAATAATACATTAGACTATTCTAATCCTTATTTTTCACTAATCTTTATTTTGTTATATAAATATGTAGAAATTTCCAAATTATTTTTATAGATTAAAAAATAGTTACCAACATAAAAAGCGATAATTATAACAATAGGTACAATAATAAAAGTCAACTTTTTTAATGTATTACCATATTTACTCCAAAAGGATTCTTTTACATTATCTGCATAGGCAAGCTCAAATGCTTTCATCTCATCAGTATTCAGAGTAGGGGCAATTGCTGAAGATATATTTTCCATTAATAAATATAATTTTTTAGAACCATCATTATCTACAGAAAATTTACCTTCATAACCTAAAATTAAACATACATAAATAAATTCAAGCATATCTTTATGTTTAGCAGGATTTTCAAGCCATTTATCCATTATTCCAAAAAATTTATTACCACCTGACGGCTCTTTAAAAAATCGTATAGACAGGCTGTTTGATGAATAAACACTCCCCATAAATGACTGGTTTTTCATAACCATTTCATCTATAAAAACACATAAACAGTAACGGAACCTTGTTATATCCTGCTCATCATATTTTGTAAGTGTAGAAAGCTTTGCTGAAATAGATAAGATATCATTTATAAAATTATTTTTTAATTCTTCTATATCTTTTTCTGTAAATTCTTTACCTTCTGATATCTTTTTTGCAAGTAATATTAAATGTAAAGATGAACTCATAACTGGATTTGTTTCTAACCCATCAAAAGGTATAGAATTTAAAATAATCTCTTTTTCAAAATTTTGATATGTTTGGTTATCTATATCTTCTTTAATATTATCACTCATTTTATACTCCCACAGCCCACATTTTTATATCAGGATTTGGTATTCTTTGTGTTATATATACGGCTATACTGTTTTCGTTTTTAAAATCAAGCCACATACTGTCTGTTTTATCTATTTTAAAATACACATAGTCGTTTATATGCGGCAGTATAGATGGGACTATTGTTAGCTGCTCTATATTTAAGCCAATGTTGTCTGCACAGTTTCCAAAGAACAATCACCCTTTACTGCCATATATATAGTGGATTCTTGTAATATAGATACATTATCAAATGAACATACGAATACACCATTATCTCCAGATATGACAGCAGATATATATTTTGGTGCAACAATATGCGAGAATAATAACTTTACTTTGTTAATCGTTGATACAATTGAATCTGCAATATTTAGATGGTCATATCTAACATATTCATATACACTGCTGTTTATATCAAGACTTAAAAGATCAGCCTGAAATTCAAGTAGTTTTTCATAAAAATATTCTGGATGTAGTTTACTTTTATTCTTTAAATGAGAAAAAAGTATATTCCATTTTTTTAAAATATTAAGAGCAATATATGTTTCAAAATCAATTGTAGTAGAAGCTTTATTTATTCCTGCAAAAGTTTCTGACAAATTATCTCTATGACCTGCTGTTGCATGAAGCATTTCTTCCAAAAATGTTATAATTAAAGGTATATTTGCTATATTTATACTTGTTGGTATAAATTTATCATCTAAAATAATATTTTTATTTAAATCTATAGATTTTATTCTGCATACAGGTATCTCTATCTCATTAGATGATTTAGAACCTTGAACACCTAGTGATAACCGCAGTGATGCCATTATAACATTAATTTTTTCCTGCGAGTATGAAGATATTAATTTATTATCTTCCATATCTCCCAGTTTGCTGCTTATAGTATCATCAAAAGTTTTAGAAGAAACCATACTATGAGTTGCTATATATTTTGTATCAGGCAGTGAATTTTGAACTGATAAATCTGCAACAGTATCTACACTCATAGGTATTTTTAATACAATCACATTTCCAGAATGTACACCTGATTTAATTTCTAATGGTTCTGGTAAAAAATCTTCATCAGGTGCTTTAAATATTGTTCCATCAGGACTAATCCCTGATACTCTGCTAACACCTATTTTACCTTGAGATAACATTTCTGACTGAAATTCTATATCAAATATACCATATAAATTCTCAAAAACATCTATTGTCTTTTGGTTGATACTTCTTTCTATATACCTTTCCTGCT